>JBGSTI010000227.1:0-5074 GCA_041736605.1 Sphingomonadaceae bacterium | reverse complement strand
GCCGGTTTGGCGCACGCCATTGACAGCGGCTGTATCATAGCTGCCCTCAAGGAAGGTCACATTGCCCTGAAAGCCAAAGCCATCCAGCGGCGAGGGCAGGAAGGTGAACTGCTGCTGATAGTTCAGCTCCACCCCATACAGCACACCGTTTTCGCCATTGAACGTCGAGCTTAAAATATAGCCCGAACGGTCGGTGGTGCCGGTGTTAAAGACATTGCTGCCCACCTGCTCTGCCGATTGATATAGCACATTATCGACCCAGCGATGGAACGCTGCCACCGACACAATACCCTTGCCCGGCAGATAATATTCGATGCTGCCATCGACACCCCAGGTATATTCCGGCTGAAGCCCCGGATTGCCGCCGGTGATCGTGCCGGGCGATGCCGTATCGTTGATGCTGGCCCCGACGCGGATTGCGCCATAGGCCGGACGCGATACGCCGCGCTGCCCCGCCAGACGCAGCACCAGATCATCAGTGAGGTCGAACTTGACGTTCAGGCTGGGGAAAAAATCGGTGTGGTTCTGATCAACCAGGATCGGCGTGGCCACCCCGCCGATCAGCACCGTGCCGCCATTGTCGAGCGAATAGCGCTCCATACGCACACCACCAACGATCGTCGCGCGGTCCAGCTCCAGCTTTGCCATCACATAGGCGGCCAATGTCTGCTCTTCTTGCGCATAGCGATCGGTGAGCGGGATATTGTTGGCCGGATTGAAACGACCAGCAGCCTGCAATTTGGGCAGCAGCGTATCAAGGTCGCGGCGCATCGCAACATTATCAACATAGTTGAATGCAAAGCCCAGCGGGAACTGCGTGTCCCACGGCGTGCTGGTGATATAGCTGTTGACGTTGAACGGCTGGCCCACACTGCCGCCCAGCGCGCCAACAGCGGCGACATTGGCAAAGGAGAAATTATTGCCGTCAATCGTGCGATCCGCATAAAGGCCGCCTGCTGAGAGAGTGAGATTGTCATAGGCCTTCGACACATCAGCCTTGACCGTATAGCTATCTGACACCGTTTCCTGCACCGCTGCGATCAGGATGGCCCCAGCATTGGCAAGGCTGGCCTGTGGCGGGCTGGTCAGCGCGGCACCGCGCGCCAACGTCCCCGGCGTAGTGCCAGCCACTGTGCTGAACAGGCTGATGATCGGAAAGCGGCGATCATCGCGGGTATAGGTAATCGAGGGCGAGTTGAGGCCCGACGTGCTGGCCTGGACCAGCGGCAAATAGCTGGAATTTTCGGTACGGGCATAGTTGAAGGCGAAATTGGCATTCAGGCCATTGCCATCGTCATATTCGCCGCCAAAGGTGCCCAGATAATTGCGGTTGCGATATTCGCCATAGTTAAAGCTGCCGCGCAAGGGCACACCAACCAGCGAGCCGCTATCGGGCGTGCGCGTGCCGCTGGCCGCACGATCAAGGCGGAACTCATATTGGTTGCGCTGTTCATCATCGCTGAAATCGGTGTAGATAAAGCTGGCAAACATGCGCTGGCCTGCGACGGGTTCATAATCGACGCGGGCAAAGGCCCCGCTGCTCCACCGTTCGATCTGATATTGGCGAATGTCGAACTCGGTCGGGCCATATTGCGTATCCGCAGGGCTGGTCTGCACGTCGTACAGGCCCACCTCGCGATTGTCGGTCAGCTGCTTGCGGCGATAGTGCGAACCACCCACAACCACGCCCAGAACGTCATTCGACCAGCTGAGCCGCAGCGACGCCTGACGCTGTTCGCCCTCGCCCTGTTCCATGATGCCATAGCCAATATCGCCGCTGGCATGAAAACCCCGGCGCTCCAGCCCCGAATAGGTGCGCAGATCGATATTGGCGACTATCGCTTCAGCCTGAATGTCAGGCGTCAGCGACTTGTTGATCGCCATGGATGACAGCAACACGGCAGGCACGGCGTCAAAACGATAGGCGCGGGTATCGCCGCCTTCATCCACGCCGATCACCGGACTGCCGTCAATGCTCACCGAGGTCCAGCGATTGGGCGCACCGCGCACCTGGATATAGCGTTCCTGGCCCTGATCGCGCTGCACCGCCACGGCGGGCAGGCGGGCCAACGCGGCGGCGCTGTTCTGATCCGGGAAACGGCCAACGGCGTCGGCAGACACGATGTCGATCACATTATCGGCGCTGCGTTTTGCCGCGACCGATGCTTCCTGTGCGGCGACAATAGAGCCGGTGACGACGATTTCATCGGCAGCAGCGTCGTCGGCAGGGGCTTCCTGTGCCCAGACTATCTGCGGCGTAACCAGCGCGATGGTGCTGACGGCAAAACGGAAAGACAGGCTGCGTGACAGTGCGACTCGAGAATTTTTCATTGGTAACCCCCCGGTTAAATTGGTGTCTGGGGGCCCGCCTAGGCTGCGGCGTTTGCAGTTCGGTGATGGAACGGGGTCAGCTTGGTTTCGCTTTGCAACGCAAGCGACGCGACGGTGTCACGCAAGCGACTTGAGACGCGCCGCCCAGGCATAGCCGCGATAGAGCGACTCCAGATGGGCTGTCATCCCGGCGCTACTGGCCACCGATTGCAAGCAGGCGTCAAGCTCTGCGCGTGGGCTGACATGAAAGCGCGCCAGCCATGCATGCAACATATGGTGGAACCATCTGGGCAATTTTTCCTGCTGGCCGAAATCGACGATGTGCAATTCACCGGCGGGGGCCAGATGGCGCGCGGCCTCCCGCACTGCGCCTTGCCAGTCGGGGATCATCGAAAGGGTATAGCTTTGAAACACCCGGTCAAAGCCATTGACGCCGAACAGGGCCCGCCCATCAAAATCGGCGGCATCGCCCTGCGCCAGGTGGATGCGATGCGAAAGGCCCGCGCGCGCAATCGCCTGCTGGGCCGATTTGAGCATCTCGCTTGAGATATCGAGGCCGTAAAATGTCGCTTGCGGCCAGCGCCGCGCCGCGACAATCAGATTGCGCCCGGTGCCACAGCCGATTTCCAGCACTTGGGCCCCCGGTGGTGGCGCGAGATCGCGGATCAACTGATCGCGGCCCAACAGATAATATTTGCGCGTCAGATCATAGATATGCCGCTGGCCGCGATAAATGGCGTCCATCTGCCCCGCATGATTGGCGCTGATCGCGGTATCAGCCATGGCGGACATACAGATGCACGCCGCCATAGATCGACGAGCGATCACCCTGTGTATAGCCTAAGGATTCGTCCGCGCGATAATCCCATTGGTTCAGCAGATCATCGGGCAGACGGCCGGGCAGCAAGGTTTCTTCCGCCGCCGTGCGGAACAGCACACGCGCGCCGGGGCGCGATGCGCGCGTGATCTGCGTCCACAAGGCGGTCAGCTGCGCATCGCTCATCCAATCCTGTGCGTCCAACATGATATAACGATCAAAACTGCCCGCATCGCTGGCGGCCAGCATATCGGTCATATTCGCATGGCGGAAATCGACGCGGTCAGCGCGTGATTTGACCACATCATATTGCGCGGCCTGCAAATAGGGCGGCAGCGGATGGTCGCTATCCTTGCCATAGCCACGGCCAAAGGCTTGCCAGGCGAAATAATTGTCAGACAGCGGGAAATCACAGGCCAGCTTTTCCAGCCGCTGGCGCAGCACATCGGCCATCTTGCTGTCGCCCGCCAGTGCGTCAAATTGCGCGGGCGGAATGCCAAGGCCAAATAAGGATGCAGGCTGATCGGTGATCCAGCGCACGAACTTGCGGTCGAACACCGGGGCCAGATGCTGTTCAAACATCGCGCGCTGTTCCTCCAGAGTCTTGGCTTTGAGCATCACGCCCAGATCGACCCGATACAGCTTGGCCAGCAAATGCGCGGTGCCAATGAAATTGCCCAGCAGCCCTTTGCGATAGACGCCCTTGGCAAAGCCGCCAATGCGCCGCCGCCCGATCAGATCGCGCCCCTCCCAATAGGCGCGCGACACGTCGTCCAGATGCGTCTGAACAAAGGTTTCATACGCAGCCACATTGGCCTTGCTATCAGCATCGCCAAAGAACCTGCGGAAAGCGGCATAATCGGGCAGGTTTTTGACCGCCGCGATCTTGAGCTTGCCCAGCGCGATATGCGCAGTGTTCAGGTCTACCGCGACAATCTCTGCCGGATCGGCAGTCAGATACGACAGGGCGTTGCAACCGCCGCTGGCGATGGTGGCGACGCGCATACCGGGCTGGATCGCCAGCGCCGCCATATCGACCACCGGGTCTTCCCAAATCTGGGCATAGACCAATCCCTTGAACGCCAGCGCAAAGGCCTTGTCGAGCAGCTTGCTGCCGCCCTGATGGTCTTGCCGGACAACGGCTTCGCGGATTTTGTGGTTAGCACGTGCAGTCATAGGATGGTCCCTTCCCGTCAATGCGTCGCCTCTAGGCAAGACGCATGACGGACAGGTGACGCGGGCATGGCAGTTTGGCGGCGAACAGTGACACTCATGCTCGTCATTGCGAGCGCCAGCGAAGCAATCCAGTTGGCAACGCGCCAGACTCTGGATTGCCGCGCTTCGCTCGCAATGACGATACTGGGTGATTATCACAACCCCAGTTCCCCCTTGATATCCTCCCACGATACCAGCTTGAAATTCTGGGCCGCCGGACGATTATCGCCATCCTGCGCGATGAACAGGCCGCCTACATAAACTGGACCAAAATCGCCCGCCATGGCCGCAATGCCATCGGTTTCGCTGGTCCCGGCTGGCCCCAAAGTTCCAGCGACAATGGCAAAGCGCCCTTTGTAATCAAGGACCGGTATCGCACCCGGCGTTACCGCGTTCATCCGCCAGACGGCATAGGCATTATCGCCCTGGCTTGATGCGAACAAAAAGGTGGTGCCTGCATCCTCGACAATCGCCAGCCCTTCAACATCGGCAACCAGCCGTTGATTGTCGATGGGCGCGATCATCACTGGCGCTGCGCCGCCGCTGCGCGGTTGCATCGCCCAGATACCTGCGTCTTCTTCGCCCACATACAGCACACCTTGATGATAGACACAGCCTTCGGACTGGGTGGGGAGTTTATGCTCCCATGTCTTGGTGAACGATGCGGCGCGGCCTTGCGCGTCCAGCGCCAGGTTGCCGACAATGATCGTG
>JBGSTI010000203.1:0-4219 GCA_041736605.1 Sphingomonadaceae bacterium | reverse complement strand
CCGATCTGGCATAGAAATCGCCGGTGCGCGCCACGCCGCACTGAACCTCGTCGAGCACCAGCATTAGATCATGCTCATCGGCCAGCGCGCGCAGGCCGCTCATGAATTCATGGGATGCCGGGCGCACGCCGCCTTCGCCCTGAATCGGTTCCACCAGGAACCCTGCGGTATTGGGGCCAATCGCGGCCTTTGCGCCTTCCAGATCATCGAACGCGACATATTTGAAACCGGGCAGCAAAGGCAGGAAATTATGGTGCATCTTTTCCTGATTGGATGCGCTGATCGTCGCCATGGTGCGGCCATGAAAGGCGTTGTGGAACGTGATCAGCTCATATTTCTGATCGTTACCCGCCGCCTGATGATAGGCGCGCGCCGTCTTGATCGCGCATTCCACCGCCTCGGCGCCCGAATTGGTGAAAAACACGGTATCGGCAAAGGTCTTGTCGACCAGCCGCTGCGCCAGTTTTTCGCCCTGCGGGCTGCCATAGAGGTTTGACACATGCATCAAGGTTGCGGCCTGATCCTGGATCGCCTTGGTCAAATGCGGATGCGCATGGCCCAGCAGGTTCACCGCGATGCCGCTGGCAAAATCCAGAAAGCGCCGACCGTCTTCGCTGATCAGATAACAGCCCTCGCCTCGCACCGGACGCACGTCGCACCGGGGGTAGACGGGCATCAGCGGCGTGATCGACATGGCACTGTTCCTTTACAGCAAAAGCAAAAAGCGGCCCCACCAAGGGACCGCTGCAACACTGATATAGCGACCCTGCGCAGCAGAATCAAATGCCGGAATCAAATCGCCTTTTTGATCAGGTCAGCCGCACCCAATTGGCGCTGTTGCCGATAGCCGCGCCAAAACAGCGCCAAGGCAATGATCGCAATCGCGCCCGCCAGCGCAAAGGGCGCACCGGGTAGAAACGGCAGGCCATATTGCCCGGTCGTAAACACCGCAAAGACATAGGCAAATAGCGGCGGCCCGATGACCGAGGCCAGGCCCGACAGGCTCGACAACGCACCCTGCAATTCGCCCTGATTATCCTCGCCCACTGTGCGGCTCATCAAGGCGTTGAGCGAAGGCTGCACCAGCCCCTGCAACGCGCCGATGCACAGGGCGACCCACACCCACATATCGTTACGGATCACCGTATAGATGCCCATGCTGACCAGCACCAAGGCGATACCAAGGGTTATCGCCTTCGCCTCGCCAATGCGCGGAATGATGATGCGGATCAGTCCGCCCTGCACAATCGCGCTGCTTAACCCCACAAAGGCCAGCGATAGACCGACCATCCGCTCGCTCCAGCCAAAGGCGGCAATACCGTAAAACGCCCAGATCGCAGGATACACCAGATGCGCCATCATCCACGCCAGATAGGCGGCGCAATACCACCACAAAGTGCTGTCCTTGCCCTTGAGCGACCTTAACGCACTGATCGTATTGGCACGGGCCAGCGAAAAGGCGCGGCGCTTTTCGGGCGGCAGGCTTTCTTTCAGCAGGAAAAAGCCCAGAACCGCATTGGCCAGCGCCAGCCCACCCGCGACATAAAACGGAATGCGCGTGCCATATTCGCCCAGAAAGCCGCCCAAGGCCGGACCAAAGATAAAGCCAAGGCCAAAGGCCATGCCGATCAACCCGAAATTCTGCGCGCGCTTTTCGGGTGTAGAAATATCGGCGATATAGGCATAGGCGGTGCTGAAACTGGCCCCGAAAATTCCGGCGACGATCCGCCCGGCATAGAGCCACAACAGCGTGGGCGCGAGGCCCATCAATATGTAATTGCCGCCATAGCCAACCAAAGCCGCCAGCATCACCGGGCGGCGGCCATAGCGATCCGACAGATTGCCAATGATTGGCGCAAAGATAAGCTGCATCAGCGCATAGGCAAAGGCCAGCCAGCCTGCATCCACCGCCGCATTGCCCACGGCCTTGCCGGTCAGTTCGCCGATCAGGCCGGGCAAAACCGGCATGATGATGCCAAAGCCCAGCATGTCGATAAACACCAGCGCAATGACGAAAATCAGTGCGCCATTGCGGTGAACAGCAGGTGCGGAATCGGAATCAACCATTGGTTGGTGTTTCTCTGTGCCATGGGCGGGATGCGGGCAGCGTGTGCCCGCTCAACACATTTGCCTAAGCACAATTACGGCCGGTGGACAATGCACAGGCGACCGCGCGGGGAATCGCGGACGTTTCGAACCATTTTGGTTGAACTTAGCACGTTGAATTTACAGAATTTTACGTTTTGTTTTGCAAAATAAGAACCAGTGTTGATCCTGTATCATTAGCATATAATGACCCAGGCATGCTTGGTTCACACTTATGGAACATCAACCGATCTTTGCCGAACCAATAGATATGAGTAGCTTTGCGCTCAATGGTAAAGTTACGGTGGCCAGAACAATTTATATCGTCGAAGATGATGTGGTGTCGCGTTCGGCACTGTTTGCAATGCTGGATGATGGCGGCCAAACAGTTATCCGACCATTTCGCAATGCTGAAGATTTCGAAGAAGAAATGGCCTATCTTAAAGGCGGCGTGGTCGTAATTGATGTAAACCTGCCGGGTATTGATGGTATTTCATTGGCGCAAAGCCTGACCGAACGGCGCGATATGGCGGTGGTGATGATCACCGGCGGCGCATAACTTTGGCAGGCAGTGGCCGCGATGCGCGCCGGGGCCATAGATTTTCTGGAAAAGCCGATATCCCCATCCCAACTGCGTGAAGCGGTGGCCCAGGCTGATAAAGTGCGCTGTGACCGGATGTATCGCGAGGATCGCGTATCGCGCGCGCGGCTTCAGATTGCCACCTTGTCGCCGCGCGAACGATCAGTGCTGGCAGAACTGGTCGAGGGGCATAGCAACAAGGAAATCGCCCGCAATCTAGGCGTCAGCCCACGCACGGTTGAGGTGCATCGCGCCAACATCATGCGAAGATCAGGTATTGATAATCTCGCCGGCCTGATCCGGTTGGCGCTGACGGCGGATTTAAGCACGTCTGACCGGCATTAGTCTAATGCGCACTGGACCCCGGCTTTCGCCGGGGCACAGGCTGGGCCATTACAGCTGATCGAGCGTGAACTTCACCGAAATCGTGAACCATCCTTCTACCGGCTTGCCATCTTCGGTGGCAGGCAGAAACCGCCAG
This sequence comes from Sphingomonadaceae bacterium, assembly GCA_041736605.1. GTDB lineage: Bacteria > Pseudomonadota > Alphaproteobacteria > Sphingomonadales > Sphingomonadaceae > JBGSTI01. The sequence goes on along the minus strand of JBGSTI010000203.1, from coordinate 1,073 downwards.
CTGCTGCGCGCCTTGCGATCGGTGGCTTTCCAGAACAATTCATGGCTGGCATCCAGTTTCTCGGCGCGGATTACCCGGCCATTTGGCCCCACCAGCACGCGGATTTTGACGCTGCCTTCCTGTTCCTGGCGGATCAGGCTGGGCGGATAATCGGGCTGGAAATTGCTGGCATAACGCTGGTCGAGCCGGGGCGCGACGAAGACGACTTCAGGCACCGGTTTGGGCGTCAAATCGACGCCATCGCCATTGCCGCTGTTGATCACCGTGCCGCCAGTGCCTGCATCCTTGGTCAGATTATCGACCATTTTGGTGCCCGTATCCACGTCCACGCCGCCGCGATTCACGTCAATGGACGGATCGGGCACGAACACCTTGTTGCTTTTGACCGGCAGCTTTTGTGCGTCGTCAACGATTTCGGGCGTCGGCAATGGGCTGGGCTTGGGCAAGGGCACGAACACAGTTTTGAGCGGATTGTCTTTGATCACCTCCACCACCGATGGCGGCATCAGCACCAGCGCGCCGATCACCAACGCATGGATGCTGGCCGCGATGACCAGCGCCTTGCGGTTACCCGGCGCGTGATAGCCCGAAAATCCAGGCGCGGAATGATTGTTGGGCAGAGACTTGGTCATATCACTCTCCTGTATCCCGTCCGCAGCAAGGCTGCCGGAATTGGCCACAGGGCGCGCGCTGGTTTTCCAGCTGTTGCAAACAGCCCCGTGACTGCCGCGAACGTGTTGTGATGATATACTGTTACTTTATGATGGCAAGATGAGTCGTGCGGTGGGTGCGATTATTTACAAGGAGGTGGGTGGAAGTTGGCCGACAAACATCCCGTGCTCCGGCGCTGGCCGGAGCACAGCGCAATCAGCCCAAGCGCGCCAAAGCCGCATCGCGCCCGATCAGCGGCAATAGCGCGCCCATATCCGGCCCATGATCATGGCCCGTCAGCGCCTGACGCAGCGGCAGGAACAGAGTCTTGCCGCCCCGGCCGGTGCTGGCTTTCAGCGCGCCGGTCCATTCCTTCCACACATTGCCCACCTGCCAGTCCATGGCGGCCAGCGCATCGCGGG
>JBGSTI010000185.1:0-3021 GCA_041736605.1 Sphingomonadaceae bacterium | reverse complement strand
TCGCGCGGCGCCAACAGCGCCTGCTGCACCGGTTGCCCGCAGCGACAATCGCGGTGGTTATGATGGCCGTCGTTATGAAGGTCGCCGGGGTGGTGAAGGCTTTGGTGAGCGCGTGTCGCGCGATGCCGTTCGGTCGCAGCCTGCACCGGTTTATCGCGAAGGCTATCGTGATGGTCGCCGCGCCGAACGCCGTGATGACCGCTATGAACAGCGCAGCGCCTATCGCGACGGCTATCGCGACCGTGGCCGGGTAGAGCGCCGGGACGACCGTCGTGACTATCGCCGCGATGATCGCCGGGGCTGGAACAATGGCTGGCGGCAGGATCGCCGTTACGATTGGGGCGGCTATCGCGCGTCAAACCGCCATCACTATCGCCTTCCGCGTTATTACTCGCCCTATCGCAATTACAGCTATCGCCGCCTTGGCATAGGCTTCCAGCTCGACTCGCTGTTCTTTGGCAGCAGTTACTGGATCAACGATCCTTGGTCGTACCGCTTGCCCGAAGCCTATGGTTCGTATCGCTGGGTGCGCTATTATAACGATGTGCTGCTGGTCGATGTCTATTCCGGACAGGTCGTGGACGTGATTCACAATTTCTTCTGGTAAGACCAGAACGTCAGAAACAGGAAAGGGCGGTTCGAAAGAGCCGCCCTTTTTTGTTGGTGCAGATATGGATTTCGTCATACCCGCGAAGGCGGGTAACCATCACCCGCCGGTGCGGCCTCATGATCCGGTGATGGACCCCCGCCTGCGCGGGGGTGACGATACACGCATATAGGAGGGGCTTTACTCGATTACCGCCCCGGCAGCATCCGCTGCATCGTGCCGTCCTTATCGACAAACATATGCTTCAGCGCGCCAGCAACATGCAGAACGAACAGGCCAATCATGATCTTGGCCCCCGTTTCATGCACTTCATGCAGCAGCCCCGCCGTATCGCGGCTTTGCGCCAAGGGCAGGCCGGGCATTTGGAACAGGCCAAACATGTCGACCGGCGCACCGCCCGAAAAGGCCGATGTCATCATCCAGCCGGTTAGCGGAATTCCGATCATCAGCACATAGAAACCAGCATGGCTGATCCGCGCCAGCGCACGTTCCCACGGTTTCAGCGTGACGGCCAGTGGCGGCGGCTTGTGCGTGATGCGCCAGATGATACGCAGCACGGTGAGCAGCAAGATCGTGATGCCAAGCGCCTTGTGATAGCCGACCAGCAGGTCTTCCATGGCTTCGGATGATTCCTCCGCCACATTGACCAGCACATAATTGGCGATAATCGCAGCCGCGATCAGCCAGTGCAGCAACATGGCGATGGATGAATAGCGAACATGGGGCGATTGCGCCCAGTTCTGGGGCGAGCTTTGTGTATCTTGGGTCATGGCACGTGTTTTGACCCTAACATGGATTAACCGCAAGGGTTGGATTGTATCAAAGCTTGTCAATTGCCTGACGCACCCGTTCAGGCCTGCGAAAGCGCCCGCCGGTTAGGACGCTTTTGTTCCCCTTCTCCCTTAAAAGGGCCTGGCATGATCCCCTTATGCCGGGCCCTTCTTGTATTTGTGATCTACGCCTGCAATGCTGCGCCTTGACCAAATAAGGGACATCATCACATGGTATCGGCGCGACTTAAGCTGGCAAGCAAGGGATTGAAATCAGCGCTTTTGGCGCTGGGCATCGGTATTGGCGTTTTGGCTCTGCCAGCCTTTGCCCAAGGCGCTGCACAGACCCCGCCCGATCAGGTCATTCTGGCCGGAAACCTGCTGGCCGATGCCGACAAGGATGTGAGCGGCCCGGCAACGATTCGCGTGCGTGGGGGGCGGATTGTCTCGATTGATGCGGGATTGAACATGCCCACCGACGGCAGCAAGATTATCGACCTGTCGGGCAAAACCGTGATGCCCGGCCTCATTGACATGCATGTGCACCTGACCGGCGATCCCGGCGGCGAATATTGGCGCGAAGCCGTAGAGCCCGAAAGCTGGGGCGCGGTTGTGGGGGCCAAGAACGCGCGGATCACCGTGCTGGCAGGCTTTACCACCGTGCGTGAGGCAGGCAGCGCGCCGACCACTGGCTTTGCCTTGCGTCGCGGCACGGCAGAGGGCGTCATTCCTGGCCCGCGCATTGTCGCGGCAGGGCCTGCCTTGTCGATTGTCGGCGGGCATGGCGATGTAAATGGTTTCCGCGAAGACGTGCATGACGTGCTTGATACGGGCTTTACCTGCACCGGCGCGGTGGAATGCGCAGAGGCCGTGCGCCGTGCATCGCGCGCAGGCAGCGATGTGATCAAGATTACCGCGACCGGCGGCGTATTGTCGCAACAGGGGCGCGGCCTTGGCGCGCATTTCACTGATCCCGAAATGACCGCGATTGCCGATACCGCCCATTCGCTGGGCCTGAAAGTCATGGCCCATGCGCATGGCGCGCGGGGCGTTGAGGCTGCGGCAGCGGCGGGTATCGACACCATCGATCATGGCACCTTTGCCGATGAAGCCGCGCTGAAAGTCATGAAGGCCAAGGGCACCTATATGGTGCCGACGTTGCTGGCGCTGGCGGCGGTGAACGAGAAACTGGGCACCGGCTTTTATACCCCGGTGGTCGAAGAGAAAATTCGCATGACCAGCGAGCAGATGGGCAAATCCATGGCCATGGCGCGCAAAATGGGTGTGCCAATTGCGTTCGGTACCGATGCGGGTGTGTTTGAACATGGCCGCAATGCCGAGGAACTGGCACTGATGGTCAAATATGGCCTGACCCCGCGTGAGGCCCTGGCCAGCGCCACTTTGGTCGCCGCCAAGGCGCTCGACATGGAAAGCGAAATTGGCCGCATCGCGCCGGGCTATTCGGCCGATATCATCGCAGTTGATGGCAATCCATTGATCGATGTTCGCACGTTACAGGCGGTGCGCTGGGTGATGGTGCGCGGTCGCGTGATCGAGTAACGCTACACCCATGCAAAGCCTGCCCCTGTTCGTAAAGCTGGCCGACCAGCCGGTCATCCTTTTGGGCGAAGGCGATGCCGCCGA
>JBGSTI010000171.1:0-1660 GCA_041736605.1 Sphingomonadaceae bacterium | reverse complement strand
GCATTGAAGGCGTTACGGATATAGGTTTCCATATTGCCCGCATAAGCCGCCGTGGTGAACTGCGCCTTGCCGCCCTGACCGTTTACCGAAACGGCGTCCGTGCCATTCTGCATCGCATAGCCATTGGGCGCCTGAAATCCGATGCGCAGATCGGGATGCAGAAAGCTGGTCCCTTCCACGATTCCCTGTCGCGGATCATCGCCATACAGCATGCCGTTGATCTGTTTCAGGAACGTGTCGCGATTCGTTACACCGCTGGTCTTCGTGCCAGCCCCTTTGGCGGCGCGCGCCACGCGCTGAATCGGATCGGGATGGGTGCTGGCCCAGGTCGGCACGTCGCTTTTCTGGCCCATCAGCCGCGCATCCAGTGACGATTGCGCCGCCAGCGAGGCGAGCATGGTCGACAGTGCGCGCGGATCATAGCCCGCCGCGATCAGATAGCGGATGCCCAGATCATCGGCCTGATATTCCTGCTTGCGCGAATAAGGCAGGGTCAGCAACGCTTGGGCCAGAGTGCCCGAATATTGCTGTGCCGCGCCGCCCAGCGCGCCCAAAATGCCGCCATTATCGCCCAGCATCGCGCCGCCAATGGTGCCCACCGCGCCCAGAATCGAGGCCAATGTCGATTTTTTGTTGCGCTTGCGGCTGTGCTCGGCAGCGACATGGCCCACTTCATGGCCCAGAACGCCTGCCAATTCGGCCTCGTTATTCATCAGCGCGGCCAGTTGGCGCGTCACATAAATATAGCCGCCGGGAATCGCGAAGGCGTTGTTCACATTGGAATTGAGCAAGGTGACGGTAAAATCATCGCGCGCGCCGGACATGCCCGATTGAATGGCAATGGTCTTGCCCACCTGCTCGACATAGCTGGCCTGTGGCGCCGAATAGGCCCCACCATAGGCCGCCATCAGTTGCGGATGATATTCCGCGCCCTGTTTCTTGTCCGCCGCCGAAATCGCCTGAACTGTCGAAATCTTGGACTGCGCATGCGCCGCCGTGCCGGTCAATCCAGCCAAAGACGTTACCGCCATGGCCGATGCCGTGCCCATCAAAACGATTCGCTTACCCCAATGGCTACCCTGTTTTTGCATCCGCATATCCTTTGTTTTTTTCATGTTACCGAGTTTGGGCACGACAATAGCTGCCGTAAAGCCAAAGCTTATCACAGCTTAACCATTTCGCACGTCAGAAGGTTCCGATTTTGACGTTGGGAGATAGGCAGAATTTGTAAAAACTATGGGTGTGTGACAGCAAAGCAGCCGGTACCCCGGCGAAAGCCGGGGCCCAGCTGAGCGAGCTATCGGTAAATTGGTGCGCTACCGCACTGGACCCCGGCGTCCGCCGGGGTACTCATCAACGATCAACCGATCAGAATTGGCCCATCGCCAAAAACTTCTCGTGCCGCTGCTCCAGCAGCGTCTGTGGCGGCAGACCCGCCAAAACGTCCAGCTCTTCACCCACGGCCTTTGTCAGGCGCGCAATGGTGTCCGCCGTATCGCGATGCGCACCGCCCAGCGGCTCAGGCACGATGCGGTCAATAATGCCCAGCGCCTTCAGATCCTGCGCGGTGATTTTCATCGCTTCGGCAGCATCGGGCGCTTTTTCCGATGTGCGCCACAGGATCGAGGCGCAGCCTTCGGGTGAGATCACCGAATAGACC
>JBGSTI010000166.1:0-3216 GCA_041736605.1 Sphingomonadaceae bacterium | reverse complement strand
GGCATCACCCCGGCGCTTGGCCCCCATCCGGCAGAGGCAGCCTTCGCGGCGGCGCGGGCGGCGCAGCGGCTGGGCATTCCGATCAGCTTTGATGGCAATTATCGCGCGATGCTATGGGCCGCGTGGGACAGTGACCCGCGTAGCATCCTGTCAGAGCTTATCGGCATGGCCGATATCCTGTTTGGCAATCACCGCGATCTGTCCTTGGTGCTGGGCCGCGATTTTTCGGGCGATGGGCCAGACCGGCGGCGCGAAGCGGCAGAGGCTGGCTTTGCGGCGTTTCCCCAACTGAAACTGATCGCCTCAACCGCGCGGCACACGGTCAGCGCCGATCACCACCGCATTGCCGCGCGCGTCGATGCGCGTGATGGCGCGCACCAGACCGAAGAGGCGGATGTTACCGGCATTGTTGATCGCATCGGCGGCGGCGATGCCTTTGCGGCGGGTGTATTGCACGCGCATTTAGGCGGCGGTGATGTTCGGGCGATGGCCGAAAACGGACTGGCGCTCACCTGTTTGAAACATTCGCTGCCTGGCGATGCCAGCCTGTTTGGCCAGGCGGATGTGGATGCGTTCATGGCGGGCGGGCTGGATGTCCGGCGCTAGCTCGCAAGCCGATAGCCCCTACCCCACCCCCTCCCCTGAAGGGGAGGGGCTTTCACGCCGAGCCATGCTCGCAGGCAGTGCGGTTGGCGCGTGGTTTGCGCTCACCGGAACGAGCACTTGGATCAATGACACATATGGTGTTGCTGCCGCTGACGGCTTTTACGAAAGCCGCGAAAGGGGTGCGGCAAAAGTTGCTGCCCGTTCCTTTGTCGGCATTCGTTATGCCAAGGCAGAGCGATTTCAGCCGCCAGTTGCCGTGCAGGAGGCACAGCAATTTCGCTCAACCCGCACCGATTTCGGTCCGGCCTGCCCCCAGCGGGGTACGGGTTATCAGCCGCAATCCGAAGACTGCCTGTTCCTCAATGTCTGGACGCCCGAACCTGCACCAAAGCGCAAAAAGCCGGTCATGGTCTATTTCCATGGCGGCGCATACAGCACGGGCAGCGTCACCGATCCGCTAAACAATGGTGCGGCGCTGGCAGCGCGGGGCGACGTGGTAGTGGTCACCGTCAATCATCGGCTCAACGCCTTGGGCTATCTCTATCTGCCCGATACATTCCCGGACAGCGGCAATGCGGGGCAGCTTGACCTGATTGCCGCGCTGCAATGGGTTCAGCGCAACATATCGGCGTTCGGTGGCGATCCCGGCAATGTCACATTGTTTGGCCAATCGGGCGGCGGGGCCAAGATTGCGACGCTGATGGCGATGCCTGTGGCCAAAGGCCTGTTTCACAAGGCCATCACCATGAGCGGCCAGCAGGTCACCGCCTCCGGCCCGATCAATGCCCGCAAACGAGCGGTGGCGTTTTTGCAGGCTTTAGGCGAGGGCGTTGATCCCGCAACCGCGCCGGTCGAGCAACTGATCGCGGCGCTATCGGCCACCGATCCGATACTGGGCGGCGGAGTCTATATGGGGCCGGTGCTGGATATGAAGCATCTGGAACGCCACCCATTCTGGCCCTATGCCGCGCCGCAATCGCATGGCATTCCGATGCTGCTGGGCAATACCGTGGCCGAAACGCGCGCGTTTTTTGGGGCCGACAGGCCGCCGCTTCTGGGCCTCAACATGGACAATTTGGCTGAGCGTATTGCAGGCGAAATGCGGATCGATGTCGATCCTGATTGGGTGGTGCAGCAATTCCGCGCGCGCTATCCGGATGATGACGCGACCAAGTTGTTCCACCGCATCGTCACCGCCGCGCGCAGTTGGCGGGGCCAGGTGGAAGAGGCCGAGGCACGGGCGCGCACCGGGCGGCGCAACACCTTCGTCTATCAGCTCGATTTCGAGGACGCGAAGCACACCGATGATATCGGCTTGGCCTTTGGAACTTTGCCCGATCCCACGCCCGCACAACAGGCGATGAGCGCCACGATCATGGATGCCTTTGCGCGGTTCGCGCGCACTGGCAATCCCGGCTGGGATGCGTATGATCTGAAATCCCGCCAGACGATGGTGTTCGATACGCGAAGCCGCATGGTCAGCAATCCACGGGGCTGGGAACGCGAACTGTTCGCGCGTATCCCCTATGTTCAGCCGGGGACGTAAGGCCTCGTCAGTCCTGATTATTCGGATAGCTCACAATGATCGCCAGCGGTTCCTCGCCCACCTGCGCAATGCCGACCACCGCGCCTTTATACAGATAGGCCGCCATGCCGGGGGTCAGGCGCTGCGTCACGCCATCGCTGGTCACATCGCCTTGGCCGGTCAGCACATAATAAACCTCGTCATGGCTAATCGGGTGCAGGCCAATCGCCGCGTCCTTGTGCAGCACGCGTTTGCGAAATTCCATGGCGCGCGGGGCAGGGGCGGCGTCGCTGATGCGATAGGCGGTGGACATCCCGATGGCACCATGCGGCGGCGGTTCCTCGCGTTTTACCTCGTCCTCATGCACCACCACCATGGGCGGGGCGGCAGCAGCGAGCAGCAGCGCGAGGATCATTGCCGCATGCTCCGGTCACGTGGGCTCAGCGCCTCTTGGGGGCCGCGTTTCTGCCCCGGATAGATGCCACTTTTGGGCTCCATGGTGGCTAAATCCCAATCGGCCTCGACAAAGGGGGCAGTGGCAGGCTTGGCCTCGCCATAGCCGCCGACTTCGCTTTCATCATCGATGATCGCGCCGCGCCCTTCGGCAATGAAGAACAGCACGCGAATGTCATGCGCATCGCGGTCCCAAGGGCGGGCACCGGCCAGCGCCAGCACGTGCGTTTCTACATCGCGCGACGGCAATATTTCTAAGCCCGGCCACCAGCTCACCGGCTTTTTCGCCGCGATCAATTTGGCCCGCGTTTCGCCATAACGGCCAAAGGCGGGCAGCGGCGCGCCATGCTTGTCCACCGCCAGATTATCCTTGCCATAATAAAGCAGGTCGCCATCGCCGCCCAGCATCAGGAAGGGCAGGGCAGCATCGGTCGATGGGCCACCGCGCATCACATTGCCGACAGCGGAAAGCTCGCCCGTGACATAGGGCTGGCCCGCCCATTCCAGCGCCATCAGATTATAATGCACCGCGCGTTTTCCGGGATCATAGATCAGATTGTTGACCATCGCCGCCTGCGCCCCGCCTTTTAGCAGCGGCGAGCGTTCGACATTGTGCGCCCAGATATTACGGT
>JBGSTI010000165.1:0-2876 GCA_041736605.1 Sphingomonadaceae bacterium | reverse complement strand
TTGACGCGGCGCACGCGCACGGCGGCCGTCCCCTGCCCCTCAATCCCCAATTGCCGCGCCGCACCCAGCGACAGGTCGATGAGCCGGTCATTGGCAAACGGCCCGCGATCATTGAGGCGCACAAGGATAGTCTTGCCCGTTTCCAGCGATGTCACCTCGACATAGCTTGGCAACGGTAAAGTCTTATGCGCGCCGCTTATCCCATCGGGATTGAACATTTCGCCGCGCGCGGTGGCGCGTCCGGCGAGTTCAGGCCCATAATAGCTGGCATAGCCCACTTCGTCATAATTAAGCGCGTCGCTGGGCGCATAGGTGACGCCGCCAATCACATAGGGATCGCCGATCTTGACCGGATAGTCCGCCTCTGGTCCCGACATGGCTTGCGGCACGCCCGTACGTCCCGCCTCTGGCCGTTCCAACTGATTGCCGCCGCCACAACTGGCCAAGGCCAGACCGCAAGCAAAAGTGATCCCGATTTTAACGCCTGATTTCATCAGCCAGCAACCCCACAGATAACGCATAGAAATTCGAACAGTTATAATCGAGGATAACCCTATAATTTCCGGTTAGCAAATAGGCGGTTTGTCCCTGGCCATCGGGTTCAAGCAGGCTGGCCATCACATTATCATCGGGCCAGACGCCATTTTGCGGCTGAATACCCAGCGCGCGCCACTCTGCCATCGTCTTCCAACCCGTATGCCGTTCATGCACGCGCGGGCAGCGGGGGCTGGTGGTGGGCGATGTCAGTGCACCGCGATTAAGGCCTGCGGGCACATTCACCGCCACACCCCATGGCACACCGCGCCGCCATCCCGCGCTTTCGAAATAATGCGCGATGGATGCCAGCGTATCGGCATGATTGTTCCAGATATTGGCCACGCCATCGCCATCGCCATCGCGCGCCTGGCGCAGATAAACCGAGGGCAGGAATTGCGGATAGCCAAACGCCCCGGCCCAACTGCCGATCAGGCGCTCGCGCGGCACACCGCGATCCACCATTTTCATCACCGCAATCAGCTCACCCTCAAACAAGGGCCGCCGGCGTCCTTCAAAGGCTAGGCTGGCCAACGAGCGTGGCAGATCGAAATTGCCTGCATTCGCGCCATAGCCCGTTTCATGCCCGAAAATCGCAATGATGATCGATCCCGGTACGCCATATTGCCGCTCGATCCCGGCAAGATAGCCCGATTGATCCGCATATTCGCGCCGACCGCCGCCGATGCGGGCTGCATCGACATGCTTGCGGCGATAGGGGGCAAAGGCGGGGATCGATCCGGTCGAACTGCCCGGCTGCGCCCGGTCCAGCTCCACCACACGCGGATTATAGGTGAGGCCTGACAGAACAGATTGCACTGCACGATCACTCACCCCCTGCGCCCGCGCGCGTTGGCCCACGGCCTGCAAATAGCCCTCAAATGTGCTTTCATCCTGATAAGAAGGCGCAGGTTGCGCACAAGCCGCCGTGGTCAGGCCCATCGGCGCGGCCAGCATCAGGGGCAAAATAACGGAAAGGCGGCCCAGCCGCGCGCGACGCAAAGTGATTTTTTTCATGCCAAAGCTTTTGACACAGTTGCGCGCGATAAAAAATCCCTTAGAGCGTGTGCCACCGGCGCGTCACCCTGCTTTTAGAGCAGTTCATGGGATCGGCAGCGCCCGCGCGGACAGGTGGCCGAGTGGTTTAAGGCAGCGGTCTTGAAAACCGCCGTAGGTGCAAGCCTACCGTGGGTTCGAATCCCACCCTGTCCGCCACCTACCTATTCCTACCTGCCCCTCGCCATCTCAAACTACACGCCAAAGCCCTTAAATATCGGGCTATTGCGTTCCTGCACGAACCCCGCTAGCCCTACAGCACCCACTAATCGTGTGGGATAAAGTGTGGGATAGAGAATGTGGGCAAGCTGACTGCAAATGGCGTAAAGGCTCTCAGAACGTCAGGGCGCTATGGCGATGGCGACGGGCTGTATCTGCTAGTTACAGGCGCTGGCGCGCGTTCATGGGCTGTCAGAATCCAAAAAAACGGAAAGCGACGGGACATTGGGCTGGGCAGCGCGGCCAAGGTGTCATTGGCAGAGGCGCGCGTCAAAGCGGCTAAAGTGCGGTCACAAGTGGAAGCTGGCATCGATCCAGTGGCAGACCGGCGTAAACAGGCTGGCATTCCGACTTTCAGAAGTGCTGCGGCTATGGTCCATGCAGAAGCCAAAGCAGGGTGGCGCAACGGAAAGCACAACAAGCAATGGCTGTCGTCTCTCGAAACACACGCCTTCCCCGCGATAGGCGACGTGTCAGTATCAGAACTCGATGGACCGATGGTGCGCGACGTATTGGCGGCAATTTGGCTAACGCGACCTGAAACAGCGAGGCGGATTCGCCAGCGCATCGCCTCAATTGCCGATTGGGCGACTGCTAAAGGGTATCGGGATGCTCCATTGCCCATGGCAACAATCAATCGTGCGCTGCCAAAGCAAAAGCGGTCTGACAATCATCATGCTGCCATGCCATATGCTGACGTTCCCGAATTCATGGTAGACTTGCGCGACAAGGTGACGGTCGGCCGGTTGGCATTGGAATTCGCTATATTGACTGCTGCCCGGTCTGGTGAGGTTCGCGGCGCGACATGGGCTGAAATCGACTTGGATAATGCCCTTTGGACTATCCCGGCCGAACGCACGAAACCGGGGCGCGAGCATGTTGTGCCACTGTCGCCTGCCAGTATCAAAGTGCTGTCTGTGGCCAAATCTGAACCGCCCCGGGATTGCCGGAGGCCATTTGGTTTAAGTTATGCTGCCATGGCGGTATCGTCCAGCATGGCGTAGTATTTTTGTTCGGCTTCGGCGGGCGGGATGTTGCCGATTGGCTCCAGCAAACGCCGATGGTTG
>JBGSTI010000157.1:0-4740 GCA_041736605.1 Sphingomonadaceae bacterium | reverse complement strand
AGGGCATCAAGAGCTACCGCGACCTGCCGCTGCGCCTCGCCGAAATGGGCTGCTGCCACCGCAACGAGCCGCATGGCGCACTGCACGGCATCATGCGCGTGCGCCAGTTCACGCAGGATGACGGCCATATCTTTTGCCGCGAGGACCAGATTGTCGAGGAAGTACGCAGCTTTTGCGAATTGCTTGACCGGGTCTACAAGGATCTGGGCTTTGAAAAATACGCGGTGAAACTGGCGCTGCGCCCCGAAAAACGCTTCGGCTCCGAAGAGATGTGGGACAAGGCCGAGGCCGAATTGCGCGAGGCGGTGCACCGCGCCGGCATGGCGACCGAGGCCTATGGCTGGGAAGAATTGCCCGGTGAAGGCGCGTTTTATGCGCCCAAGCTGGAATTCCACCTGACCGATGCGATTGGTCGCACATGGCAATGCGGCACCATCCAGTCTGACCGGGTGCTGCCCGAAAGACTGGATGCGTCGTACGTCGCCGAAGATGGTGAGCGGCACCGCCCGGTGATGCTCCACCGCGCCATTCTTGGCACGTTTGAACGCTTTATCGGCATTTTGATCGAGCATCATGCCGGGCGCTTCCCGGTATGGCTGGCCCCGGTTCAGGCCGTGGTTGCCACCATCGTATCCGACGCCGATGAGTATGCGCGCGACGTGACCGCGAAATTGCAGGCCGCCGGAATCCGCGTCGAAACCGATCTGCGCAATGAAAAGATCAACTATAAGGTGCGCGAACACAGCCTGGCCAAGGTGCCGCATCTGCTTGTCGTCGGCAAGCGCGAGGCCGAGGAAGGCAAAGTCGCGATCCGCACCTTGGGCCGCGAAGGCCAGCGCATCATGACGCTGGACGAGGCACTAGCGATGCTGATCGATGAGGCGACACCGCCGGATTTGAAGCGCGATTGACCGCCGCCTTTGCCGCTATCGGCCTGACGCCGCTTGCCTTTGCGGTGGCCGCCGGGCTGACCTTTGGCTCCGCGTTCATTCGTGGGCTGACCGGCTTTGGCATGGCGATCATCCTTGTGCCATTGCTGGGCCTGATCATTGCGCCGGGTGAGGCGGTGGTGCTGGGCATTTTGCTGCAATTGCTGATCGGTCCCGTGGGCTTGCCGACCATTTTGGCCGATGCGGATCGGCGCAGTGCGTTTACGATCAGCATCGCCGCTCTGCTGACCACGCCTTTGGGTATGCTGGCACTAGGCGCGATTACGCCCGATATGGCGCGGTTGCTGATTGCACTGGTGGCGATCGCCGCCTTTGGTCTGGTGCTATTGCCAGTGAAGCCGGGGCACAGGCCGGGCGCGGTGGAGACCTGGGGCACGGGCCTCGCCTCAGGCCTGCTGACGGGTTTTGCCGCGATGCCGGGGCCACCGGTTGTGCCCTATTATCTGCGTCAGGAAATTGAGCCGCGCGTTGCCCGCGCATCGATGATGCTGGTATTTTGCATGACGGCGATTGCGGGCACGTTGGCGGCTTGGGCGACCGGGCATTTGTCAATGCGACTCGGGCTTTTGGCGCTGGCTTTGTTTGTGCCGATGGTGGCGGGAAACTGGCTGGGCGGGCTGGCTTTTGGCCGTGTGGCACCGCCGGTGTGGCGCTCGATTGTGGGTGTGGTGCTCGGCATAGCCGGGCTATCGGCGCTGTATCGGCTGTTTTAGTGCCTGTGGGGCCACGCCTGCACACTAAAATTCATGGGTCTGTAACAGGCCCCTTTCTAAAAACCCCGATGCTCTGTAAGGAGCGGTCAGCATAAATTGCAAGGAGTCACGATTATAGCTGCCCCAGTATCCCGGCGTTCACTGACGCCGCCGACCAAATCCGGTCCGCGCTTCAACCAATATATCACGTCTGACAAGGTTCGCGTGATTGACGATGAAGGCGAAAATCTGGGTGTCATGTACACCCGCGAGGCAATTGAGCAGGCTGCCGAAGTCGGCCTTGATCTTGTCGAAGTGTCCCCCAACGCCGATCCGCCGGTGTGCAAATTCCTTGACGTCGGCAAGTTCCGCTATGAGGCCCAGAAAAAGGCCAATCTGGCGCGCAAGTCGCAAAAGACGCAGGACATCAAAGAAATCAAGATGCGTCCGAATATCGACGATCATGATTATGATGTGAAAATGCGCAATGTTGCCCGCTTCATCGCCGATGGCGACAAGGTGAAGGTGACGCTGCGTTTCCGTGGCCGCGAATTGTCGCACCAGCAGCTGGGCATGCAATTGCTTCAGCGGGTGCAGGTCGACATTGCCGAAACCGCCAAGGTCGAAGCCTATCCGCGCATGGAAGGCCGCCAGATGCTGATGGTGCTGTCGCCGAAATAAGGCATTTGGGGCGAGGCCTGATCTGTACCCCGGCGAAAGCCCCGGATATTACACTGTTCCCCGGCGAAAGCCGGGGTCCAGCCCTCCCCATGATTTTCCAGACCAGATCACAAACACACTGGACCCCGACTTTCGTCGGGGTACAGCTTCACTTACGCGCTCACCCCGCCGCCCTTCACTTCGCCCTGTTGGCGCAGGTCCGCGAAATAGCGGCACATCGCCAGATAGCCCTGATCACCCAGCGCAATGAACGCGCGGCGTTTATCCAGACTGTCATCGATACGGCGGCACAAGCCGTTGTCGGTCATCTGCCGCACCCAGCGGAGCGCCGTGGTGGGCGGCACAGCGGCGGCGATGCACAGGCTGGATACGGAAACCTGCTGCCCCTCAATCCGCGCTGCAAACAGATCGAGCAATATGTCCCAGGCCGGATCGGCAAACAGCGCCGGATCGAAATAGCGGTGGCGCAAACGGCGGTTGCGGATCGTCTGGCGCACCACACGCGGATCGGGCGGCACCGGTTTGTTTTTGTCGACCAGACCGCCGCTGAAATCCTCTTGTCGCTGCCCAAAGTCCATGGCGGGCGTCGCAACATATGGCGTAGTTCCGCCAGAGCGTTGCATCAACGCATCGATATTGGCGGCAATGGTGGTAATCTGATCGCCCAGCCGATTGAGATACAGCCGGTCCTCATTGGACAATTCAGCGACATTGAGCGCGCGCGCCCTCGCCTGAATCTGGTGCAGGGCAAAAATGACTTCGGCCGGGTGCGGGTCCACCAAAATCTCGATCATGGTGCCGTCCAGCACAGCGCAGGCCTGATCCACCAGATCAAGCGACACAATGACGCCGCCATCGCGCCGCTGTAAATCAAGCGCATCAAGCGCCGACTGACCAACAGCATCGTCAGCACGGTGAAGATCGACCAGCAACAACGTGTCTGCGGGCAGATCAACATGCGCAAGATCAGTCAAATTACCAGTCGCGCTGACATTTAACTGCGCGGATTCCGCTTTATAATGCAGCCTTTGCAAGCGCGATGGATCATCGCCGTAAAGCGCAATGTTGGTTAACCCATAGGGCTTGTCCATGTCTTTTCCTCTTCCCTTTGCCAAGGGGTAAGGAAAAGCAAACAAACGTCAATCGCCAAACGGATCACGCACCAATATTGTGTCTTCGCGTTCGGGACTGGTGGAAACCAGCGCCACCGGCGTTTCGATGAGTTCCTGCACGCGCTGAATATATTTAATCGCCTGGGCAGGCAGATCGGCCCAGCTGCGCGCGCCGGCGGTGGTTTCCTGCCAGCCGGGCATTTCTTCGTAAATCGGCTCTAGCGCCGCCTGATCCTGGGCGCGGGCAGGCAGATAATCGAGGATTTTGCCATTCAGCCGATATCCAGTGCAGATGCGGATCGTTTCAAAGCCATCCAGAACATCCAGTTTGGTTAGCGCAATACCGGTGACGCCGGATACAGCGCAGCTTTGCCGCACCAGCACCGCATCAAACCAGCCACAGCGACGCTTGCGCCCGGTGACTGTGCCAAATTCATGGCCGCGCTCGCCCAGTTTCTGGCCATCGGCATCCTCCAGTTCGGTGGGGAACGGCCCCGAACCGACGCGGGTGGTATAGGCCTTGACGATGCCCAGCACAAAGCCGGTGGCACCGGGGCCAAGGCCCGAACCGCTGGCGGCAGAGCCCGATACGGTGTTCGACGAGGTAACAAACGGATAGGTGCCGTGATCCACGTCGAGCAGCACGCCCTGTGCGCCCTCAAACAATATCCGCGCGCCTGCCTTGCGCACTTTTTTCAGGCGTTTCCACACCGGCTGGGCGAATTGCAGAACATAATCGGCAATGTCTTTGAGCTCGGCAATCAAGGCCGCACGGTCTACCGGAGCCTCACCAAAACCGGCGCGCAGCGCATCGTGATGCGCGCACAGACGGTCCAATTGCGGGCCCATATCGTCAAGGTCAACCAGATCGCAAACGCGAATGGCGCGGCGGCCCACCTTGTCTTCATAAGCAGGGCCAATGCCGCGCCCGGTGGTGCCAATCTTGCCGCTGCCTGCCGCCGCTTCGCGCAGGCCATCCAGATCGCGGTGGATCGGCAGGATCAGCGGGCAATTATCGGCGATCGCAAAGTTTTCCGGCGTGATCGACACACCCTGCGCGGTCAGCTTTTCAATCTCGGCCTTCAACGCCCACGGATCGAGAACCACGCCATTGCCGATGATCGACAAGGTGCCGGTGACGATACCAGATGGCAGCAAAGACAGCTTGTACGTAACATCGCCGACAACCAAAGTATGCCCGGCATTATGCCCGCCCTGAAAGCGCACAACGGCGTCGGCGCGGCTGGCCAGCCAGTCGACAATCTTGCCCTTGCCCTCATCGCCCCATTGAGCGCCGATTACGGT
>JBGSTI010000114.1:0-3060 GCA_041736605.1 Sphingomonadaceae bacterium | reverse complement strand
GTTCAGCCGATAAAAGGGCGATACTGGCATCAAGGTCACGTCCTTGGCCATATCATGCCCGGTCAGTTCCCATAATTGGCGCAGACAGGGCGGATCGGTGATGACGGTGGGGCCGGCATCAAAGGTGAAGCCGTCTTTCTGCCAGAAATAGGCGCGACCACCCGGTTTGTCGCGGCTTTCGAAAATGCTGGTCTGAATGCCTGCGCTTTGCAAACGGATGGCCAAAGCCAGACCGCCAAAGCCCGAACCGATAATCGCTGCCTTTTTCATGAAGTCCTCAATGGGTTCCAGCCCGCGCGGAATAGCGAGGGCTAGAGGGAATCCTTGCGCCACAAGCTGGCCATCGCCCGGCGAACCGGAACGGGTGGCTTGCCCGCAAGAATCCGTGCCCGATCATATAGAGTGGATTTTCCCGCATAAAAGCGTTCAATCAATTTGGGATCGAGCGCATAAAAGCGTTCAAGCACGCGATACCGCTGCAACGGTTCGGCGGCCTCGAACAGCATGTGCGTCAACAGCCTGTAATAGCGACCATTTTTCCAATGGCTTTGCGCAAAGTCTTCGGCAACGTCGCGCAGATTGGCGCCGGATAAATCGTCTTGGCCCGCGAGCAACGTCGCCAATCGCACCGCATCGGGCAGCGAATAGCTGGTCAATGGCTGAAACAATCCGGCGCGTGTGCCCGCCAGCGCCACCTTATCGCCCTGGCCTGCGCGAAATTCGCCGAAATCGCCGCCTTTGACCACGGGCAGCACGCCAGTTTCCTCGCGCACTACACGCTCAATTTCCCAACCCTGCTCTTCGGCATAGGCGGAAATGCGGGCCGATAGCTGCTGTGCGTCAAGATCTGGCGTGTCGCTGTAATAGGTGTCTTCGATGAACAGCTGCACCGGCGAAAACGGCAGCACATAGACAAAGCGATAGCCATCGAGCTGCGGCACGCGCGCGTCCATGACGATGGGGCGGGTCAGGCCATGTGGCTCGACTGTTTCGATCATCTGGCCCATGAATTTCTGCCAGCCGCAATCCAGCCCGGCGACATCGCGGGTGCCGCGTGCGTCAATCACGCCCTCGGCCTCAACGCGGATACCATTGCTCAGCACCACAGAGGTCGCGCTGGCGGCGAGTACGCGGACTTTTTGAATGATGCTGTCGGCAGGCAAGCGGCTGCGCACCACCGTGTCCAGCCGATCCGATTCGATGGAATAATAGCTGGTATCCAGCGCGCGGCTATGCGCTGGAAAATGCACGTCATAGCCGCGCCAGCCCTGCACGATCAGCGGCGCGATCAGCCAGCGATCGGCATCAGAGACATCGCTTCCGAAAAATGACCAGATGTGATTGCCGCCCAGCTGGTCTTCCTGTTCGATCAGCAACAGCGACTTATCCGGATGCAGGCGATTGAACGCCAGCGCCAACAGGCATCCGGCCAGCCCGCCGCCCAATATGGCAATGTCACACCGCTGAATCTTCATGGAAAAAGCCCTTAGGCCAAGACTTGCCCTAGGGGAAGTGTGGACAGGTCTTGTGCGATGGGCCGTGGCGCGGCAGCATTCGTGCGACAACCAACGGGAGATACTCGATGATTCGCAAGGCCTTGATTGCCCTGATGTTCGTGGTCGCCGTTACTGGCGGACCGGCCCATGCAGGCGAAGTCCGCACCGCAGCAGCAGATAGCGTTCCGCCCGCCGCCAGTATCGATGATCTGGCATGGCTGGCAGGCGAATGGTCGGGTGAGGGGATTATGGGCGGGGCGGCGCGTGAGGTCTATTCGCCGCCCGCTGGTGGCCAGATTATCGGCCATTTCAGCCAGATGCGCGGCGATGACATGTGGTTTTACGAACTGCTATCGATCGTGCCGCGCGGCAATTCGCTGGTCTATCGCCTAAAGCATTTCGGGCCGGATCTGGCCGGATGGGAAACGCAGGAGGCAGAGTCAGCCAAGGAATTTGTGCTGGTCGCGCAGGAAGGCGATGCGTGGTATTTTAACGGCCTCACCATCCGCCGTGATGGCGACAAAGGCATGGTGGCATCGGTGCGTGTGGAATTGGATGACGGCAAAGTCGAGGAACTGCACTTTCGCTATACCCGCACCCGGTGATTGCTTGGGCCAGCGCGCTGGCCTATCGCCCATGGCATGATCGATTTTGACGCTGCTGCCGCGCTGATTGTTCAGCATGCCCGGCCTTTGGGGACGCACCGCGTTGCGTTGGAGGCGGCACTGGGGCAGCGTCTGGCCGCGCCAGCGGTGGCACGGGTTTCCTCGCCACCGGTCGATGTCTCCGCGATGGATGGCTATGCGGTGATTGGCGATCCGGCCTTAGGTGACAGGCTGGACGTTGTTGGCGTCAGTTGGCCGGGAAGCGGTTTTGTCGGCCCCTTGGCAGCGGACCAAGCGGTGCGGATTTTCACCGGCGCGCCCGTGCCTGCTGGGGCAACGCGGATCATCATTCAGGAAAATGTGTCGCGCGAGGGCGATAGTATCACGCTGATCGACAGCTATGATCCTGCCAGCCATATTCGCCGTGCAGGCCATGATTTCAAGGCTGGCGATACCCTGCTGGCGGCGGGGCGGGTGATTGATCCCTATGCGATTGTGGTGCTGGCAGGGGGCGATCATGCTGACATTGCGGCCCATCGCCGCCCGCGCGTAACGGTGCTGGGCACGGGCGATGAATTGCTGCCACCGGGTGCGGTTTCACACAAGGGCGGGGCAGGCGGCTCTGCCATTCCCGATAGCGTCTCGTTTGGCGTGGCCGCCGCCGTACAGGCCTGGGGTGGGGAGCTGGTGTCGCGCCAGATTGCGCCCGATGTAGAGCCTGTGATCCGCGCTGCCGCTGAAACCGCGCTGGCGACCAGCGATGTTCTGGTGATGATCGGCGGCGCATCAGTGGGCGAGAAAGACTTTGCCAAAAAGGTGCTGGGCGATTTGGGCCTTGATCTGATCTTCTCGAAAGTGGCGATCAAGCCGGGCAAGCCCGTTTGGCTGGGCCGCGCGGGCTCGTGTCTGGTGCTGGGCCTGCCGGGCAATCCGGTTTCGGCGATGGTGACGGCGCGGCT
>JBGSTI010000107.1:0-4328 GCA_041736605.1 Sphingomonadaceae bacterium | reverse complement strand
TCGATCTTGAGCGCGGAATAGGCGGGCGGCACTTGGCTGATCGGCCCGGTAAAGCGGCCCAGCACCGCCTCAACCTGCGCCAGGCTAGGCCGCACATCGCTGGTCGCCACCACTTCGCCTTCTGCGTCCAGCCCATCGGTCTGCGTGCCGAACGCGATGGTGAAATCATAGGTTTTGCTGGCATCGAGCATCCGCCCGGTTAGCTTCGTCGCTTCGCCCAAGGCAATGGGCAGCACACCGGTGGCCAGCGGATCCAGCGTGCCGCCATGGCCCACCTTGACCTTGCCCAGCCCCGCCTCACGGCAATTGCGCTTGACGGCTGCGACTGCTTGCGTCGAGCCAAGCCCGTGGGGCTTGTCAAGAATGATCCAGCCGTGAATGTTGTTTATCCTGTCGTTCGATCAAAAATCTGCGGGCGTTCCGCTGGCATTGAGATGACGGCGGTACAAAGTGGGGAAGGAAAACAGCAACGCAATCAAAAGCCCATCCAATCCAATCGGCAACACACCATGTCGTTCACCGTCAAATTGCGTCCATGCCAGTTCGAATAGCGCCCAGGTGGCGATCAGCGACACGACACCGCCATTTACTGGATTATCCATCACCCGCTTGACCACCAGCCATTCGATCACTCTCGAAAATCCGAAGATCAAGATGCCGCCTCGCAACGCTTCAATTACTATGTCAATCAGCATATTTAAGTCCCCTTCCCGACCCCCTCGGCCCAATCCTCTGGCAGCAAGCCAAAGACGCACGTATTGCGCACATGGCCGGTCCACGTCACGCGCTCCGCCATTAACAGCCCTTCGCGGCGCGCACCCAGTTTCAGCACGGCGGCCTGGCTGCGGCCATTGCGTTCATCAACCCGAAATTCGATGCGACGAATACCACAGCCAAAAGCGCGCTCGATCAACAGGCGTTTGATGCGCAAATTGACGCCCGTGCCGCGTGCAACAGGCGCCATATAGGTGTTGCCAATCTCAACCGTCTGCTTGGGCAAGGCAAAGCTCAGATAGCCGGACATGCCGATAATATGCCCCTGATGGATCAACGCGAAAGGACAGCGATCATCATCGGCCAGCATCGCATCGAAACTGGCGTCAAAATTGCCCAACAGGTCGATGGGATAGATGTCCCAGATATCCGGGTCCGCCGCGCAAGCGGCGCGCATTGCTTCGCGATGCGGCTCGGCCACTTGTTCGAGCAACAGGTCGCCGTCATGGATCGGTGCGATCAGGTCGGCTTTTTGGAGATTAGCCATATAGATTTCAATCAAATGTCTGCGCGATTTCGGCGCGCGCGTCGCTGGCATGGCGGTGGCGACGGCGCAGCGCGGGGATGGAAATCAGCAAAGCGATCACCAGCCCGTCCAGCCCATAGGGCAACAGCCCAATACGCTCCCCATCAAATTGCACCCATGTCAGTTCGAGCAAGGCCCAGGTGGCAATCAACGCAATCACGCCGCCATGCAGCGGATTGTCCATCACCCGCTTGACCACCAACCATTCAATGATGCCCGACAGACCCCAGATCAGTACGCCGCCCAGCAAGGCGCTGATGATTATTCCGGTCAGCATATTAGCTCCCCTTACCCGCGCCCTTGGCCCAATCCTGAGGCAACAATCCGAATAGGCAGATGTCGCGGATATGGCCAGTCCATGTCACTCGTTCGGCGCGCAACAATCCTTCTTGCTGTGCCCCCAGTTTCAGCACGGCGGCCTGACTGCGGCTGTTGCGGGCGTCCACACGAAATTCGATCCGGCGAATGCCGCAGCTAAAGGCGCGTTCAATCAGCAGGCGTTTGATGCGTAAATTGAAAGGACCGCCGCGCAGATCGGGCATGATATAGGTGTTGCCTATTTCCAATGTTTCCCGGCCCAACGCAAAATTGACATAGCCAGACATGCCGACAATCCTGCCATCCTGACGAATGACAAACGGGCATCTTTGATCATCGGGCAGCATCGCGGAAAAGCTTGCGTCAAAGCCCACTGGTCCCCAATCGCTTGGGAAATAGGGCCATGTTTCCGAATCAGCGGCGCAGGCTGTCGCAAGCCCTGCGCGGTCAGCTTCGATTGGCTGCGTCAAAACAATATCGCCGTCAAATATGGGGGCAAGCAAGTCTTCACGTTGCGGCGGTTGCACGGCGCGCCTCCATGAAATGCTTGCGACACAAGGCGACATAGCGATCATTGCCGCCGATTTCGGTCTGTGCGCCTGCCTGCACCGCGCGGCCAGCTGCATCGACGCGCAGGTTCATCGTTGATTTGCGTCCGCATTCGCACACGGCCTTAATCTCGATCAGCGCATCGGCAATGCCCAGCAAGGCCGCCGAACCGGGGAACAGTTCGCCCTGAAAATCGGTGCGCAGGCCATAGCAAAGCACCGGAATGTCATGCGCATCGGCCAGGGCCGCCAATTGCCACACCTGAGCCTTGGTCAAAAACTGCGCCTCATCGATCAACAGGCAGGCGAGCGGCGTCTGGCCATGCTGTGCCAACACCGCCGCCAACAGATCGGTATCGCCATCAAACAGATGCGCGCCCGCATCCAGCCCGATCCGGCTGGTAACGCTGCCCTGGCCAAAGCGATCATCCAGCGCGGCGGTCCACAGCATTGTCGCCATGCCGCGTTCGCGATAATTGAAATCGGCCTGCAACAAAGTGGTCGATTTGCCTGCATTCATGCTGGCATAGTAAAAGTAGAGTTTGGCCATCGCTGCGTCTTATAGTGGGTGGCAACACGCTGCCAAGAAAGGAATTGCCATGCGATTCACATCCATCGTCCGGCCTTTGGCCCTGATGCTGCCCGCGCTCATGCTGATCGGCGCGGCACCCTTGGGCAACCGCTTGCATTATCGCATCGATAGCACCAGCAGCATAGTAAACGCCAAGGTCGCGTTTTTCGGGCTGGCCAGCAAGACCGCCACCTTTCCCAAGGTCAGCGGCGACATCCGCCTGACGCCGGGTGATCTGCGCAGCGTTGATCTGGATGTCGCCATCGATACCCGCGCGCTGAAGGCCAGCGACAGCGTTACCGAAAGGCGGCTGAAAAGTGCCGATTTCTTTGACGTGGCCAACCATCCGCAAGTCACCTTTTCCGGCCAGCAATTGGTGATGAATGGCAAGAGCTCCGGGATTGTCACGGGCAATTTGACGGCGCGCGGCGTCACTCGTCCGGTGAAACTGGTGGTCACATTTTCCGCCCCGCCTGCCTCTGCCACAGGCAAGGACAAGTTTCTGCTGACCGGCAGCACCACCATCAATCGCCGCGATTTCGGCATGACTGCCTATTCGGCGATTGTGGGCAAGAAAGTGACAATCACGATTCGCGCGCAGATGAGTGGGGTTTGAAATATCTACCCTCATTGTGCTCCGGCGCAGGCCGGAGCGGTGGCGGTGAGGCGCAACGTTAGTCATTAACGGCCACCGCTCCGGCCTGCGCCGGAGCACCGCTTTCTTTAGTGTCGCTTAAGGCCGAAACCAGCGCATCACCCCGCCGGGCATGGGCGTCCATTCCCCCACCCTGATCCCCGCCTTGGCCAGATGATCGGCGGTCCACACATTGCTGGTGTGGATCAGGCTGTAATGGCCGCGCGCAGGATAGAAGACATCCTGCGGGCCATAGCCTTTAATCGGCTGCGCGCCCGCAATAAGGCTCGTTTCAAGGCTGGCCACCAACCGCCGATAGTCCGCCGCGCTGATCCGCACGGGATAACTGTGGGGCGTCGGCGCTGGGCGACGATAGTGATAGACATGGAGCAACGCATCGCCGCCGGTTGCGGCCTTGGCGACAGTCGATAATTTCAGATCAGCCCAAGTCGCCGTGCCCAAAAAGAAATCACGCTGGCCCCAGCTGATCGCGACATGCGTGTATCCGCGTGGGCCATTAGCGGGCAGGTGACTTTCGGGAAAAGCCTCGCTCCAGTCATGCCCTGCCGCCTGTTTAGGCAGGATCAGGGCCGTGTGGATGCCGTTGCTTTCCACCTGAATATCGACGCCTGTCGCTGCCGGTCGCCAATCCGTGTTGCGCGGCAAGCGGCTGCCCAGAAAGGCGGCGAGCAGATAGGCAACCGTCACCAGCACCAGCGCCGCGCCTGCAATCCGCAGCGCGCGCTTTATCGCTTTACCAGCTGCCGAAACTGGCATCAGAGGGCGATCCGCGATGCAGGCCGCGTTCCTTGCGGCGATAGCCGTGGCGATGACGCTTTTTCAGGCGCAGGCAGGGCCAATCGCCATTATCGCGCTTTTCCTCCAGCCGGAAACCAGCGGCATGATAGGCGGCGATAACCGCATCTGCCTGACCATCGATCAGCCCGGCCAGTATCA
>JBGSTI010000071.1:0-11104 GCA_041736605.1 Sphingomonadaceae bacterium | reverse complement strand
GTTTGCGGTAAGTGGAAGGGGCGATCGGCAAGACTTTGCAGATCGGCTCGACCCCATGAAGCTCGCGGTTATCATCGATAAACGCGATCATCGCTTGAACGGGCGGTCGAGCTCCGCCTGCGCAAAATATGCTGATGCCTTACGGAGAATCTCGTTGGCCTGCCGCAGCTCGCGGACCTCGCGTTCCAGCGCCTTCAGCTTGTCGGCCGTCTCGCTTGGCACGCCAGCGCGCTTACCGCTGTCGACCTCCGCCTTCTTCACCCAATCGTGAAGCGTCTGCGGTGCGCAGCCGATCTTTTCGGCAACCGACACCACCGCCGACCAGCGGGACGGATAATCGCCTTCATGATCCAATATCATCCGCACCGCACGGGCGCGAACCTCCGGCGAAAACTTGTTCGTTGTCTTGCTCATAAGGACTCCATCTACTACAGAGTTGGAGCCTCCGACAATCCCGGGGCGGTTCAACATGATCATAACCGGCCTTGCGCAGAATGTTGCTGAAGCCACTGGGATGATCGAGGCGGGCGGTTATGATGTGCTGTTGTGCGATCTTGGCCTGCCCGATGGCGACGGGGCCAAGCTGATCCGGCAAGAGGCGCTGACCGGACGGGATACCGACATTCTGGTGATCACCATCTTTGCCAATCAAAACAAGGTTCTTGATGCCATCCGCGCAGGCGCGCGCGGCTATTTGCTCAAGGATGAACGGATAGAGGATTGCATCGAGGCGATCCGCAATATCCGGCGCGGTGGCTCACCGATCAGCCCGATTATCGCGCGCCAATTGCTGGGCCAGATTGCGCCTGCGCCATCGGCAGAGCGACCGCCCATGGCATCGCCCCTGTCGGAACGCGAATATGAAGTGCTCAACCTGCTGTCACGCGGGTTTTCCAATGCCGAATGCGCCGAGATCCTGACCGTGTCGGCCAATACGATTGGCACACATGTAAAAAACATCTACCGCAAGTTAGAAGTCAACAGCCGCGCGGAGGCCTTGTATGAGGCGTCATTACAGGGATTTCTGCCCCGTCAGTAATGCTCTGGGATGAAACGGTTGTGCCTTGCCCTGTTGTGCCTGATTTTGCTGTTCAGGCCCGATATGCTTGTGGCGCAGGGCATGAGCGGATTTACCACGTCCAAGACGCCCGCCGGACCTGTGATCGAATTTACCGAGGGCGACTATACCATCGCCGATGGTGTGCGCCCGGCCGATACCGGATGGCAGCGCGCGGCCAATCCCCACATCGTCCGCATCCGGGAAACGGATTGGAAAACCGGCTCTTTTCACGTCATGGTCGGCCGGTTCCGGTTTGACAGAAGCGCGCTTGGGGCCGAACCTTTGGCGCTCTATACGGTCAGCACGCGCAACCAGTTTACCGTGATCGTCAATGGCCGCGAAGTGGGCCGAAATTTTGCCCGACCAACCGATCAGGTTCTGGCCTGGTATCGCCCCTATCTGATCCCGCTGCCCGCCGGATCGTTGGTACAGGGCACCAATCAGGTTGAAATCCGGGTGACATCGCAAGATAGCGTTGGGGTTGGACGATTGATGATCGGGCCTAACAGCGCCATTCGCGACAATTATAACTGGCAATATTTCTGGCAGATCACCGCGCCGCTGGCGGCCAATTTCGCCATGCTGATCATGGGTGGGCTGGCCTTGCTGTTTTGGCTGGGGCGACGGCAGGAGGTTGAACTGGCCTGGCTATCGCTGTCGACTGTGCTGTGGTTCTTGCGGAATTATCAATATTTTGCCGAGATTACGCCGTTTGAACTTGCCATTTTTAATGCCCTTACCGTCTATGCTACCTATTTTGCCAGTGTCGTGACGGCGGCATTTTATTTCCACTTTATCAAGCTGCCGCGAACCAATCTGATCATCACATGGCTGTGCGTTATCGGCGTTGCGCTGTCTGCGGCGCATGGCCTGTATTCGGCATCCAATCTTGTTTTCTATATTCCCACGACCATCCTGATTTTCGGCGTGGCTTCGCTCGCGCTCAGGGATTTTCTGCAGCATCGCAATATTGAACATGGCGCGATCAGCATGGGCATGTTGGTTGCGCCGGGTTTCAGCGTGTATGATGTCACGCTGGCCAACGGTCATAGCGGCTGGGACGGCAATGGCTTTTATTTCTCGGTCTTTGGTGGGTTCCTCTATTCGGCGGCGTTCCTGATATCATTCGGGAAGCGTGCGCTGGATGCCTTTTCCGGTCTGGCCGCTGCCAATATCAATCTGGAACATCGCATTGCCGAAACCCGCGCTGAACTGGCCGCCAGCGAGGCCGCGCGGCAGGAACTGGTGGTGGTGCAGGCACTGGCGAAAGAGCGCGAGCGGTTGATGCAGGAAATGCACGATGGCATTGGGTCCAATCTGATCACAGCCCTGGCGGTGGCGCGCAAACAGAACCAGCATGCCAGCACCATCAAGACATTGAACCGGGCGCTTGCCGATCTTAAAATTACCGTCGATTCACTGGAGCCGGTTGAGGGCGATCTGGTCGCGCTGATCGGCAATTTGCGTCACCGTATGCAGGGCGATTTGCGCGATGCAGGTGTGCTATGCCGTTGGGAGGCAGAAATTTGCGGACGGCTGGAATGGCTGGACGCGGCCAATGCGCTGCATGTCTTGCGCATTTTCCAGGAAGCCATCGGCAATGTGCTGGTCCATTCGGGCGCAAGCGAAATGCGGATTGGATGCCGCGAGCAAATCCATGGCGGCGTTTTGGGGATTGCCGCCTATGTCGCCGATAACGGGCATGGATTTGATACCGCCATGGAATTGCCCGGCAAAGGGCTGGCCAATATTCGCGCCCGGGCAAAAACCCTGCACGGGGTTTTGACCAGCACCAGTGAAACAGCGACGGGCACCGTCATTACGCTTTGGTTGCCATATCAACGACAGATTTGACGTAATGACAGTGCCCGAAATGCCGATCAAAAGCTGAACTTGCCCTCCACCCCGATCAGGCGGCGGGCGCCCGGTGAAGCGAATGAGCCGCCGAACTCGATGGCGGGGATTACTTCGTTGAGATATTCGCGGTTCAGCAGGTTTTCGGCAAATACTGCCAGACCCCAATTTTCGCCGCTCACCCCAGCGCGCAGATTGAGCACGCCAAAGGCATCACGCTTGGCCACGTCATAGCGACCATTGCCGACAAAGGCAGGAAGCGCGAGCGCCGATATAGGAAGTAGGCCGCTGAACAAGGTCGGCGATTCGGCATTTTGCACCGTGTGGAACCATGTCGGCCCGGTGATGCGATAATCGGCGCGCATGATGAAATCCATGCTGTCATTCATCGGGAACTCGATCTCGCTGCCAAGATTGATCGTGTAATCGGCGGTATAGGGCGATTTGTTGCCCACCGTTGTCGGGCGCGAGCTGTTCTTGCGGATTTCGCTGTCGGTCAGGTTGACCGAGCCAAACAGCTTCCAGCCATCAATGATGCGGCCCGAAACGTTGAGTTCGACGCCCTGCACGCGCACTTCATCGATATTCGACACCACGCGGAGCAGGCCAAAGCTGCCGACAAAAAATTCAAAGAACTGCATGTCATCGATATCGGTGTGATAACCGGCCAGATCGAATGTGACGCGACTGTCGAACAGCGAGCCTTTGATGCCCACTTCAAAGGCGCTCGACACTTCCTTGTCATATTGATCGGTGATGACCACGCTGGAGCCGACAAAGGCGTTATTGGCGCGGATGATGGCGCTGGACCCCTGATTGTTGAACCCGCCAGATTTGAAGCCGATGCCCCAGTTTGCATAGATATTGGTGCTGGCGGTTGGCTGCCAGCTCAAGGTCACCTTGGGCTGCAACTGGCGATAAGTCTGGTCCTGAGGCACGAATGCACCAAAGGCCTGACCGGGATTGATCGGACCGCCGCTGAATGGATCGACTGCGGTCGGCACCAGGCTGCGGCTGGAGCGGTCTTCGATATCATAGCGCAGCGCAAGGCCTGCCGATAGCGTGTCGGTCAGATCATAATCAGCCGAACCGAACACGGCATAGACATCAGTTTTGAACGCATCGGCCAGCAGCAATGATGTGGGATTGGTCGATGTTGGCGCGTTATAGAGTTCCTGAATCACCCCTTGGCCCAGATCTGCGCCCAGGCTGACCCCGGTATCGCGATTGATGTGCAGGTAATAGCCACCCAACTGCCATTGCAGCGGCCCGTCGCCATTTGAGGCCAGACGGATTTCGCCGCTGAAATCCTCTTGGTTGCGCGTTTGATACTGGGTGCCGTCGCAGGTGGTTGGCGAATAGGCGCCAAAGGTTGAACCCGATGCAGGGTTGAAGATAAAGGGCACGGGCGATGTACCAATTGCGCCCGGCGCGTTGATCGGGAAACCGGACAGCGCAGCGGTGGTCGCAGCACACTGGGCCACGGCGGCATTGCCGCTGGGCAAAGCAGCACTGATATAGCGGGCAAAATCTGCTGACGTGCCATCGGCGGTCAGCGCCTGTTCGACATTGGAATAGAGCGCCCACGCGGTCAGCGCGACCGAGCCGAAATCATGCTCCAGCTTGATAGAAGCATCAAAGCTGGTTTGTTCATTGGTCGGGCGGATGTTGCTGTAATAGCGGAACTGATGCTCGTTCACATCCTCGTAAAAGGCGGGATTGACCCCGGCAAAGGCAGGAACGTGGAACACCGAATTGAAATTGATCGATGCGCCTGACAGGTCGGCATAGCGTGCCTTGATATCCACTTTGGTGGCATCGCCCAGATCGGCCATGAACCGGCCATCCACCGCCCATGTGCGCTGATCGTCAACGACTTTGCGATCGAGAAAGATGTTGCGGTAAAAGCCATCAGTGGTGGTGTAGAGGCCAGACAGGACAAAGCCGGCGCTGTCGCCAATTGGCCCAGCCAGATAGCCATTCGCCTTAATGCTGTTTTCATTGGCATAGCTGGCGGTGATGGACCCAGACAGGCTGTCTGTGGGCTCCAGCGTAGAAATCACAATCGCACCGGCGGCGGCGTTGCGGCCGTAAATTGCGCCCTGCGGACCTTTCAGGATTTCGATCTGGCGCAGCGTGCCCTGCACCTGATTGAGCTGGGCCGTGTTGGTTTTCAAAATGCCGTCGACCACCAGAGCGACCGAGCTTTCGGCATCGCGCGCGCCATTGATACCGCGGATGTTGATCTGGGTATCGCCCGCCTCTGCCGTGCCAGTCACGATGGTGACGCCAGGGGTGAGTTGGGCAAAGCCAGCGGCGGCATTGACGCCGGTATTGGCCAATGTATCGGCGGTGATGACGCTGACCGATGCGGGCACATCCAGCAGCCTTTCGTTCTGGCGGCGGGCCGTAACGATAATGCCTTCATCCGGCGACGCCGTATCTTCGCCAGCATCCTGCGCCAGCGCGACACTCGGCATCTGAACAAAAGCGGCGAGGGCCACGGCGGAAAGCAGGCAGAGTTTGGAAGCGCGCATGGTCATACTCCTGATAAGGGCCGCAGCATTGGGCCTGATCGTATTGCGGATGGAAAAACGGCCGGGGTGGCTGGCGCGGCAAGGAGGCGAGCGTAGCGCGCAGAAGGCCGGTCGTGACGATCCATGGCCGTCCGCCTGCTGTCTGCGATATTGCCCCTCAATGCCATGTGTCGTGTCAGGCCCCCGAGCTTGCTTGCATCAAGGTTTATTGTATACATTTGCGATACGTCAAGCGATTTGGAGTTTCGATGTCCAAGGCATCAGACCGCGCCTATGCGCATATCCGTTCCATGATCCTGTCGGGTGAGCTGCCCGCCGGTGTACAATTGGGCGAAATCCAGCTTGCCGAAAGCTGCGGCGTATCGCGCACCCCGATCCGTGAGGCGTTGCGGCGGCTGGAAAGCGAGGCCTTTGTCCGCCGGTCTGAATCGCAACGCAGCTTTGTGGCGGATTGGTCGCTTGATGATGTTGAGGATGCCTTTGAATTGCGCGCGATGCTGGAGGCCCACGCCGCACGCCGTGCCGCACATAGGCTGACAGAGGCGCAATTG
Organism: Sphingomonadaceae bacterium; assembly: GCA_041736605.1. Classification (GTDB taxonomy): domain Bacteria; phylum Pseudomonadota; class Alphaproteobacteria; order Sphingomonadales; family Sphingomonadaceae; genus JBGSTI01. Next base: position 5,102 of record JBGSTI010000071.1, on the reverse strand, counting down.
CACACGCTGCGCCATTGGAATGACAGGCTGGATCAGACCATCTCGTGCGACTCGCCAGACATTCCGGCGTTTCTGGAGGCCAATCGCCAATTCCATGCGATTATCAGCGATGCAGCAGCTTCGCCGCGATTGAGTGCGATGCTGGCCGGAGTTACCGAACAGCCGGTGGTGCTGCGCACGGCGCGCAATTACGACGTGGATAATCTGCGCCGTTCGTGGCGCGAGCATGACGAATTGCTCGCCGCCTTTATCCAGCGTGATGGCGAATGGGCGCATGCCGTGATGATTGGCCATATCCGCCGCGCCTTTCATTCCTATGCCGAGTCGCACCGCAATGAACGCTGCATGCCCTTTGCCGACGCCGCAGAATGAAACTATCCGGCAGGCGGCTTTGCCGGGGGTTGATTTTGTATACAATCCTGCAATGCTTGGCGCATGACCGTGACATCATCCCCTCCATCGGCCATTGAAATGGTCGAAGTCGGCCCGCGCGATGGGCTGCAAAACGAAAAGACCGTTATCGCCACGGCTGACAAGCTGGCGCTGATTGAGCGTGCCATTGCCGCAGGATCGCGCCGGATCGAAGTCACCAGCTTTGTGAATCCCAAAAAAGTGCCGCAAATGGCGGATGCCGATGATGTGTGCGCGGGCCTGCCAGTGCGCGATGATGTGACCTATATTGGCCTGGTAATGAACCAGCGCGGCGCAGAGCGCGCTTTGTCCACGGGCCGCATCGATCAATTGGGCGCGGTGTGCGTTGCGACCGATAAATTTGCCATGGCCAATCAGGGGCAGACCAGCGAAGAATCGGTTGCGGCGGCCAAGGCGATTATTGCCATAGCCAAGGCACAGGGTAAATCCGGCCAGGCCACCATCGCGGCCAGCTTTGGCTGCCCGTTCGAAGGCGAAGTGAGCGAGGACCGGGTGGTCGCCATGGCGGTGTCGCTGGCACAGGCGAATCCCGTCGAAATCGCGCTGGCCGATACGATTGGCGTTGGCGATCCGGCCCGCGTTACGCGGTTGGTCACGCGCATCCGCGCCGAAATTGGCCCCATTCCGTTGCGTCTGCATTTTCATAATACGCGCGGCACCGGCCTTGCCAATGTGTGGGCAGGCGTGATGGCGGGCGCGACCACTATTGATGCCTCGCTGGGCGGTCTTGGCGGCTGTCCGTTTGCGCCGGGGGCGGCAGGCAATGTCTCGACCGAGGATGTTGTCTATATGCTGGAGCGCGCAGGCGTGGTCACCGGGCTTGATTTGAATAATCTCATCACCGCCAGCCAATGGCTTGGCACCGTCATGGACAAAAACCTGCCGGGAATGGTCAGCCGCAGCGGCACCTTTCCCAAAGCAGCGCAATAAGGAGCATAATATGGCCTATCGCCTGGGAGTTGATGTTGGCGGGACGTTCACCGATCTGTTGCTGTTTGATACCAGCAATGGCGATTTCTGGCGGCACAAGACGCCATCGACGCCGCATGACAGCAGCGAAGGCATTTTGAACGGCGTCACGGCGATTTGCACGCAGGCGGGCATTGCCGCGTCACAGGTCGATGCGCTGCTCCATGGCACTACAGTGGCCACCAATGCGGTGCTGGAGGGCAAGGGCGCGCGCGTTGGCCTGATCACCACCGAGGGCTATCGCCATATCATGCAGATCGCGCGCAGCTATGTTCCCGGCGGTCTGGCGGCGTGGATCATTTGGCCCAAGCCAACGCCGCTGGCGGCGCTTGAGGATACTGTCACCGTCAAAGGCCGGATCAACAGCGATGGCGAAGAAATTCGCCCGCTGATCGACGAGGATGTGCGCGGCGCTGTGACACGGCTGAAGGAACAGGGCGTCGAGGCGGTGACGGTCAGCCTTATCAACGCCTATGCCAATGGTGCGCAGGAAAGCCGCATCGGCGCGATTGTCAGCGAAATCATGCCCAATGTGCCCGTGTCATTGAGCCATGAAGTGCTGCCCGAAATGCAGGAATATGAGCGGACCTTGACCACGGTCGCCAATGCCGCCGTTCGCCCGGTGGTAAGCAAATATGTGTCGAACTTGCGCGACCGGCTGAAGGTCGAAGGGCTTACCGGCAAGCTGTCGCTGCTGCGCTCTGATGGCGGGCTGATGTCCGCCGCCAAGGCCGAGGAGCATCCGGTCAATATCCTGATGTCTGGCCCGGCTGGCGGCGTGACCGGCGCCGTGTGGGTGGCGCGCAATGCGGGGCTGAAGAATATCCTGACACTGGACGTTGGCGGCACATCAACCGATGTCGCGCTGATTGAAAATCTGGAGCCGCGCCGGGTGCGCAACACTGATGTTGGCCACCTGTCGGTGCGGGCATCGTCGTTAGACGTGAAAACTGTGGGCGCGGGCGGCGGGTCGATTGCCTATGTCCCCGATCTCACCAAGGCTTTGCGCGTTGGCCCGCAATCGGCGGGCGCGGTTCCCGGACCTGTCGCTTACGGCAAGGGCGGCGAATTGCCGACCGTGACCGATGCCAATGTAGTGCTGGGCTATCTACCCGAAAACCTGCTGGGCGGCACGTTCAAGCTGGACCGCGAAGGGGCGAAGCGTTCGGTACAGACCATTGCCGATGCTTTGGGCATTGATCTGATGGCGGCGGCGCGCGGTATCATCGACATCGTGAACGAGAATATGTTCGGCGCGCTGCGGATGATTTCGGTGCAGCAGGGCTATGATCCGCGCCATTTCGCGCTGATGGGCTTTGGCGGGGCAGGGCCGCTGCATGTCAACGCCGTGGCGCGCCTGATGGGAAGCTGGCCTGCCGTGTCCCCCGTATCCCCCGGCGTGTTGTGTGCTTTGGGGGATGCGACCACGCGGATGCGCACCGAAACCGCGCGCAGTTTCTCGCGATTGGCCTCCACCGCTGACGCCACCGAATTGCAGGCCATCCTCACCGAAATGGCGACACAGACACGCGGCGAACTGATCGCCGATGGCGTGCCTGAAAGCGAGATTGAAAGCACGTTCGAAATCGACATCCGCTATGCCGGACAAGCCTTTGAAGTGCCGTTGACCATCACCCCCGATATACTGGCGCGCGATGGTGTGCAGGGGCTGCTGGACAGGTTTGATGAAGAGCATTGCCGCCTGTTCACGTTCAACATGGATACGCCGCACGAAATCGTCAATCTGCGCGCCGTGGCCTTGGGCCGCACGCTCGATCTGCCGGCGCAGGAACTGCCCAAGGGCGATGGCAATCCCATTGCCGCCAAGCTGCGCGATCATACCCTGTGGATGGATGGGCGCGAGCAGGCGGCGGTCATTTATGACCGGTCGAAATTGCGACAGGGCGATATCATTCCCGGCCCCGGCATCGTTACCGAAATGGATTCCACGACATTGATCGAAAGCGGTTGCGTCGGCACTGTCGATGCCGCTGGCAACATCCTGATTAATCTGGCCTGAGAAGAGGACGCGACCCATGCCCGCAACGATCATTCAGACCAATACGACCCCGTTCAACCGCGTTGCCATTGATCCGGTGACGCTGGACATCATCGAAAACGCATTGCGCAATGCCCGCATCGAAATGGACGCAACCTTGGTGCGCACCGCCATGTCGCCAGGTATCCGCGAACAGGGCGATGCCTTTCCGCTGATCGCCGATCATAATGGCAAGATGATTGTCGGCCAGTTTGGCAGCTATATCGGCCCGTTCCTCGAAGGGTTTGACGGGACGGTTGAGGATGGGGACATGATTTTCCTGTCCGATCCCTATTCGGTCGGCGGCGCGATCAGCCACAGCAATGATTGGCTGGTGCTGCTGCCCGTGTTCAAGGATGGGCGGATCATCGCCTATACATCGATGTTTGGCCATCAAAGCGACATTGGCGGCCGCGTCGTCGGTTCGATGCCGATCAGCGCGCGTTCGATCTTTGAAGAGGGCGTCCGCATTCCGCCCGTCAAGATCTGGAAAAAGGGCGAATATAACGAAGACCTGATGAAGCTGGTGATGCACCAGACGCGCAAGCCCGATTGGTGTCAGGCCGATTTGAACGCGCTCATCGCCTCGTGCCGCGTCGCCGCCCGCCGCGTCATCGAAATGGCAGAGCGGTTTGGCGATGATGTCTATATCTCGGCGACGCAGGAATTGCTGGCGCGCAATCATCGCGCGATGAAGCAACTGATCGGCATGGCCATTGGCGAAGAGCCGGTGAGCTTTGAAGATTATATCTGCGACGATGGCGTCGGCTATGGCCCGTACAAGATCAAATGCACGATGTGGCGCGAGGGTGACAAGGTGGTGCTCGATTTCACCGGCACCGACCCGCAGTCGGACGCGTCGATCAACTTCTATCTCAATGAGAACATGTTCAAGATGTTTTTCGGCATTTACATGATCATGGTTTTTGATCCGCAAATCCTGTTCAATGACGGGTTCTATGATCTGATCGATGTGCGCATTCCGCAAGGATCGCTGCTGAAACCGCATTTCCCTGCGGCGCTTTCGGGCCGTACCCATGCATTGGGCCGGATTTTTGACATATTGGGCGGCCTGCTGGGCCAAAAGACACCGGAATTCCTCAACGCCGCCGGCTTCTCGTCCAGTCCGCATCTATTCTATTCGGGCCATGACAATCGGCCGGGTAAAGGTGGTGAGTGGTTCCAGCTGTTCCAGATCGGCTTTGGCGGAATCCCCGGCCGTCCGCTGGGTGATGGACCGGATGGCCATTCGTTATGGCCGGGCTTTACCAATGTTCCGAACGAGTTTCTGGAACGCTATTTCCCGCTGATCATCGAACGCTATGAAACCGAACCCGATAGCGGCGGCGCAGGCCTGCATCGCGGTGGCAATGGCATTCGCATGACCTATCGCTTTTTGGAAAGCGGCACGATTTCGATCCATGATGATCGCTGGTTCGTGCCGCCTTGGGGCGTCAATGGCGGTGCCCCCGGCCAACGCGCGCGCAAGATCCTGGAAAAGGCTGATGGCAGCACACAGATCGTTGGCAACAAGGTAGAGGACGTGGTCGTTGAATCCGGCGATCAGTTGCACTTCATCACCTGGGGCGGCGGCGGCTGGGGTGACCCGCTGGACCGTGATCCGGCGCTGGTGGGCAAGGAAATTACGCAAGGGTTGGTGACC
>JBGSTI010000501.1:0-7035 GCA_041736605.1 Sphingomonadaceae bacterium | reverse complement strand
CAGCAGGGCCACAGAAAGCTGTTCACTCACGCGCCAGCGGCCATCGACGCCGAACTTTTCAGTGCCGTTTTCTGCACCATTTTGTTGGCCAACGCCAAAGCCCGATTCCTGACGGCGATAATAAGCCAGCGCGTCAAATTTCGAGCCATGATGCTCTGCTTCGAGCAGCATCGCAGCAGCGGTGCCAGCAGCCGGGGTAGCCGAACCAGCAGCAGCCTGATTGTGGCTAACCGCCATTTCAGCGCGCAGTTCGGTTGTCGCATTTGGACGCACCTTGATGTCCACACCGCCCAGTTCGGTGTTGCCACGATCATTCTGGTCATGGATCGCGGTCACGCCGACGCGGATGGTTTCAGCCTTATTGTCCCAGGTTACGCGGCCACCAGCGTTGATTTCACGCTTGCCAACGCCATCGACTTCATATTCGGCGACGATGAACTGCGGATTCTGGGCGCTGTCACGGCTGAGGATCGGTTCGCGGAAGCGCAGCGTGCCGGCCAGATAATCGATGTCATAATCGATATGGCGCGTCAGGGTGCGGGTTTCGACGATCTGGTCAGAGCGCAGGCGATCACGCACTTCGATTGTGACACGTTCCGAATTGAGCAGCACGTCGCGAGCACCCAAGGCATAGGGGCCGGTCAGGCCATTGCCCTGGATTTCGTCACGGCGATAGCGGGTGGGCGTATCAGCACCAAAGACGGTGACGCCAATCTGTTCGCTGCGATATTCGGCCTTTACGCCGTTCATGGCGCGTTGATACCTGGCCAGTTCAGGCTCGTTGATACCGGTTTCATAGTCACCGAACAGCGCATAGAATTGCGGGCGTTCAAGGCGCAGATACAGGCGGCGAACCGAAGCGGCGTCATAACGCTGTTCAGAACGATCAGCATAGATGGTATAATAGCTGCGCGGATCGATGATACCGGCAAAGCGGGTTTCATCTTCCTTCTTGTCGCTATCATATGCCAGCGTCATCAGCCATTTGCCCGACACACGGCCCTTGGCATAGAGCGCGATGCGGCCATCGACTTCGACATCGTCATTGCTGTCGGTCAGCTTTTCCAGATTATGGTCAAGCGTGTTGAAGCCCAAAGTGCCTTCGGCAAAGCCAACGACGGTCCACGGGCGCTGACCGGGGTCAAGCCATGCTTCAAGGCGCTGGCTGCGGCTGACCTGACCGTCCTGGAACGGGAAGGTAATGCCAACGGTGCCCGACGCGGTGGTGGTGGCGAGTTCGATATAGGCCAGGCCATCATCGCCTTCGACCTTCCACACCGGATTGGCGCGTTCAAGGCCAGACAGCTGCTGGGCCTGCTGTGCGTCCACTTCGATGGCGGGCACATGCGGGGCATCAAGGGCGAAATCGCCGGTCATGCCATGATGCGCAGGCTTGCCATCGCGGTCGAGCAGGCGGACGGCCAGCACGGGGCGCGTGATACCATCGGCAACAAGCACCGACTTTTCACGCACGATCCGGGCCTGGATCGGGCTGGCCGAATAATGAACAGTACGCACCAGTTCCTCGACGACATTGCCGCCACGGTTGAGGATGCGAGCAGTCAGCACGTTGGTGCGGTCTTCCAGTTCGATACCGCGCCACAGGCTGACCGACATTTTCTTGTCGGCGCTCTTGCGGCTGCCATCATAGGCGAGCGGATTGACAGGCTTGCCATTGAGCAACAGCTCAACCGTCTGGCCGGGCATATGCAACACGGCAACGCGGATGGCGCGGCTGCGCGGATTATGCTCTTCTTCGGGGAAGAGGAATTTGGTGGCAGGCGTTTGTCCGGCAAACCAGTCACGCTCTGCGCCAGCGGCTTCGCTATCGGCAGCAACAGGGGCGCGGGCAGGGGCGGCAACAGCGGTTGATTCACGCGCAGCCGTTTGGCGAGCGCGGAAGTCAGCACGCTTTAGTGCACCACCACGGCCATCGACAAAGCGCGAGATGGCGCTGCCAGCACTGCGCGTATTTTGCGCACAGTCCATCGGCTCCATGTCGAGCGGGAAAGTCGACGGGTCCACCTGCACAACATGCGTGCCAGGCTTCAGGCCTTCAAAATGATAGCGGCCTTCCAGATCGGTGATCGTATAGGTGCCGTCCTGCAACATGACGCGCACATTGGCGATGCCCTTGGCTTCGCGCGGATCAATAGTGCAGGCCGATTCGGTCACGCGGCCGATCAGGGTAAAGCGTTCGGAAATACCGTCGCGTTCGATGCGAGTCACAGCCTCGGCATTTTCGCTGGTCGCACCGCGATCATCGCGGGCGCTGGCGATATTGGCCACGTCTCCGGCGCGCGCATCGGGGCGCACTTCGGTGAGATAGGTGATGAGGCCTGTGGCGCCAGCTGAAAGGCGCGGCACGGTGACCGAGAAGCGGCTGCCATCGGCGGCCACGGTCGGGGTGATCAACACGCCATTATAGCGCACGGTATCGCTACGCAGACGCAGCGCACGGGGCAGCTCGTCGGTGACGGTGACGGCACCGGTTGCGCGGCGGCTGTCGCTGTTACGCACTTGGATGCGATAGTGCAGCGCGTCGCCGGGAACAGCGATATTGTCTGACACAGACTTGGTGATGATCAGCGCGCCGCCGGGACGGTCGAGCGGAATGTCGACACGCACAGAGGCCGGGCCGTCAAGCACGATGTCGCCACCATAGGAGCCAGCCACGATTTCAAACGGCAGGCCATCATCGCGGCGGAACTCAGCAAGTTCGGCAGCGGTTGATTTCGACGGGGCTGTATAGGGCGCAGGCGGTGTAATCACCAGGCGATAGGTGCCACGGCGCAGGAACGGAAAACGATAGAAACCGGCGGGGAAGGCATAAACTGCGCCGCTGGCATCGGTCACGCGCGAACCCGAAATGATCGTGCTGGGGAAAGCCGACACGCCATCATCGCCAAAAACCTGGGCAGGCTGACCGGTGGCGGCATCAACAATCGTGATGCGCGTGCCATCAACAATGGCGCCATCGCCGCTGTCAAAGGTTTCTCCAAACGGATCGACCAGGATTTCCAGATCGACCTCTGCCAGAACGGCGTTGCTCGATTGGCCCTTGATAAAGATTTTCAGCTGATCGCCCGCGCGGGTCGACAGGCGGCAATCGCCGCGTACCATCGCCGGGGGGATCGAAGCAGTGTTGATCATGCCGACAAAGCGGCCGCCATTGGCTTCCAGCTCGGTTACGGTGATGATCTCGCGGTCACCCTCGGGGGTTTCCAGCGTCAGTTCGAAACTGTCGATGCCGTTGGGATTGGTATTTTCATCGGGGGCATTGACCGCAATGACCAAAGGTTCATTGGCGCGAATGCCACTGATCGGCTCCAGCGAAGCCGGAGCAGTCGGGGTTCCTGCAAACACACCCTGCAATTCCACCGGAACTGTGCCCTGCGCGCCGCGACACATCGTGGTCGGCACGGCAAACTGGGTTGCACCCGGAGGGGTTGCAAACCGATAGGTCTCAATTGTCAGCGGTCCGCCACCCGAAGAGTTGCGATCCACGACAATGTCGACACGGTTGGATGGCACAGACATGCGCGTATTTCCTGCATCCCAATTGGCATTGGCGACATTGGAAATGGTTTGCGCATTGGCATCAGCCGCACCGCCCGTTGCGAGCCCGGCTGTCGCAATTGCTGCGATCCACTGGCGGAGGGGTGTGAACAAGGTCATGATATCTTTCGCTTGTAACCGGCCGGACCATCAGGCCCGGCCGGCCACAGGAGTCACGCTATTCGATCAGTCGACCGTTGCGCGGAACACGAGCGTGCGAGCAGCGCCCGAAGCCACGGTTGCGATCGTGCCGGTGACATCACCAGCCGTGAACGAACCGCCTGCAGCGCCATCGGCATTACAGGTATGCGACGGAACCGAACCGGTGATCGTGCCGTTCAACAGAATGCCGAAGCCGCTGTCGTAGGTCAGGTTCGCCGGAAGCGTATCGGTGATTTCCACGTTGGTGGCATCTGCACCGCCCGAAGCGTTCGACACGGTGATGCAGTATTCCACCACAGCGCCCGGGATTGCCTTGGGATTGGTCGTGCCGTTGAACGGATCCGAGATCACGGTCGAAATTTTCGACACGGTCACATCGGCGGCCAAAACGGTGAAGTCGTCGCCTGCGCTATGTGCACCGTCGCGGTTTGCGTCGGTTTCACCAGCGGTATCGGCAAACACGGTGTCAACAACAGCCGAGTCATCCGCACCAGCCGTCTGCGTCACGAGTGCGTCAAGCGCAGCCGAGGTGCTTTCATGCGCGGTAGCGGTCAGAACCACACCAGCCACATCGTCGGTTACCTGGGTCACAGGAATGTCGCCGATGATATAGACAGTTGCGGTGCCATCAGCGGCCAAAGCGTTGATGAAGGTCGCGGTGTCTTCAGCCGGCTGATAGCCAGGGGTCGCACCCGATTCCACGAATACCGTCAGGCCGGTAACGTCGAAATTGTCGGTGCCGCCATGGATGGCTGCGCCTTGGGCTGCCGACAGAGCGAAGTCGAGCGTGGCGTTCGACGTGTTCTGCACAGTGAAGCTGGTGACAGCATCCTGCTGGTTCGGCGAAACCGACGTGGTGGTGGTGCCAACTTCCGAAACGGTTAGATTGACCTTACGGTCAACCTTGAACGTATCAGATGCGGCTTCTGCCGTCTGGGCGTTGCCGCCGACTTCGAAATTGACGGTGACGTTGTTGGTAATGTCCGTACCGGCTGCGGTGCCTGCGGCGAGGGCGGGGTTTGCACCCAAAACCGTCAACGCAAGAACCGAGCTAGCGGACAGGTATTTCAGCATTCTGGTCATAGCTGGTCTCCTGTTAGGTTACTCAAAAGGTTTCGATCGCTTCATCCCGCCGCGGCGATCATCACGGCCATTGATCACGTCACTTTACAGTGCCGCGAAAACTCAATTTTCCGCCCGATCCGGCCCCCAATGTCTGGGGTACAAACCAGCGGATATGCGTGACATCCTCTGGCGTGGCAGCGCGAACGCCGCCTTCGGCCAAGGGAATACGCAGATCGACAAGGCGGCCCCAATTGCGGCCCCCGTCGATTGAAACTTCTTCACTGCCGTCCTGGGTGCGTTCAAATGCAACCGCAGATGGCATCGGATTGGTCACCATGAACCGCGCGGCCGGCTGTTGGCTGGCGTTGCGGTAATTGAGGACGAAGACGAGGCGGTCACCCGGCACCACCTTGCTAGGCTGTTCCAGAACCACCGAACGGCGGCCCGAACTGTCGACGATTTCGCGTTCGACAAAGACCTTGCTGGTCAGGTTGATCGGGCTGGCTCCGGCGAAAGCCGGGGCCGTCATGCCCGCTAGCGCGGCCACAAGGGCCACGGCAGATGCCAGAGCGCGCTTCATCAGTTGATCCTTGACTGGAACGTCACAACGCGGGTCTGACCGCCAGCGACATCGCCCAGGTTCACGGTGACCGTGCCCGATGTGATGTTGGCGGCATCCGCGTCGGCTGCGTCGGTCTGGGCATTGCCGCCCAATGTGATCGAGCTGCCGATATAGGTTGTGCCCGATGGAACCGCGTCGGTCACAGCCAGGTTGGTGGCCGAACCCGAACCGGTGACGGTTGCCGTCAGCGTATAGGTGATGACGGCGCCGGGAACCGGCTGATTGCCGCCGAACGGATCAACGATAGTGGCGGTCTTGTTCAGCGCGACCGAAGCGGCGCTGATGATGTAAAAGCCGCTGTCGCTGCCATCGGCGCCGGTCGAACCGACCACGGCATCACCGCCGCCTTCGCCTGCACCATCAAAGCTGGTGCCCGGAGCGCCGCTGCCGGTCTTGGCCGTGGCAGCCAGTTCAACGGCGGCACGCTGGCCATCGGTTGCGGTGGTGGGAATGCCATTGATGACAAATACGGTGACCGAGCTGTCAGGGCTCAGAACCGGATCGTTCGAGCCAGCGACATAAACAGTGTCAACGCCGGGATCATAGGCGCCATTGCCATTGCTATCGATGACGATCTGAACCAGCGACGGATCAAAGTCGTCACCCGTAACAGCCGGGTTGGCAACCAGCGAGAAAGCCTCAGGGCCATTGCCGCTGTTGGTGATGGTGTATTTCAGAACTTGCGCAGCATCGCCGGGTTGGGCCGCAACGTCGCCGGGATTGGCGCTGTCGACCACAACGTCGAGCAGTTCGTCGACAACGACGCTGACGGTGTTTGACGGAACATCGACCCGATTGCCGCCGGGGCCGTCATAGCTTGCGGTTGCAGTGTTATCGATTGACGTACCAGCCAGCGTGCCTGCCGCCATGGCGGGCGAGGCGACAATACCGAACATGGCAGCCGCCGCAGTCAGTGACGTCAGGCGCACACAAGTGCTTAGAAAAACGACCTTTTTCACGTTAGAGTTCCATTCCCTGTTGCCCGTTGAACTGGCCCGGCCTGCTCAATTTGCGTTGATTTCAGCGGCTTTTCTGCCAGACAGAGTTCAAGATCAGGTTAACGGCGGGATTGTGGATAAACAGCCGTAGAAAATTTTATTTCATATTAAAAACAGTGCCTTAAGTGGTTAATTGGGCAAATATAGAATTTAAGAGAAACGATTTTACAGTTGCCTCGGTCCATCAGGGGGCTAAGCATCGCCAATCATGACGTCATTGCCCTCAAATGAGCCAGAAGCGCCCGCATCGGCGCAGGATCGATTGCTTGCCGCGCTTGTGCTGGCCGCCGGTCTGGGTCTTTTGGTGGCTTTGCCCTTTGCCTTGCGGGCAGGCGCGGAGTTTTTCCTGCCGTTAACAATCGCGCTGGTGCTGTCGATTGCGCTGGTGCCCCTGCTTGAGTGGCAGGAACGCCATGGCATGCCTTCGGGTCTTGCGGCCTTGTTATGTCTTGTGGTGTTTCTGGTGATCGCCAATGGTGCGCTGGCGATGATTATCGTTCCGGCGATTGATTGGTTTGCCGCGCTGCCTGATCGCATTCCCAAGATCATGGAAAATCTTGATCCGGTGATCGCGCTTTATGCCGATTTGCAGAATTTCATCGATAACACCGCGCGCATGGTCGCCAGCGG
>JBGSTI010000213.1:0-2283 GCA_041736605.1 Sphingomonadaceae bacterium | reverse complement strand
GCGCCCATCATTCCGCGAAACACGCTCTCGTCGAATTCGATGATGCCTTTGCGGAACCCACGGAAGGTTTCGACCGTGCCGAGGATGGGAGTTTTGAGATTGCCTTCTTTGGCGGCATTGGCCGTCTGCCTTGCCGTGCATCCAGCTTTTGCGCAGGATGAAAGCGCAAGCGATACGGCTCAACGCGATACCGCCATCACCGTGGTCGCCACTGGCACCCAGATCAATGTCGAGCAAAGCGGCCAGCCGCTGACCATCATTGGCCAAGATGAAATCACCAGCATTCAAGGCGCGGATATTGGCCGCGTGCTGGAACGCGCGCCGGGCGTTACCATCACCCGCAATGGCGGCGTTGGCGGTTTTGCCGGGGTGCGCGTGCGCGGGGCCGAGGCCGAGCAACTGCTGGTGCTGATCGATGGTGTGCGCGTCAATGATCCGGCATCGCCCGCTGGCGGCTTTGACTTTGGCAATTTATTGCCCGGCGGCATTGGCAAGATCGAGCTGTTGCGCGGATCGAACAGCGTGATCTGGGGCAGCCAGGCCTTGGGCGGCGTGCTCGCCTTTTCCAGCCCGGAAACGCGCGATAGCGGCGTTGATCTGGCCGCCGAATATGGCAGCAATGAAAGCATTTACGCCAATGGCACCGCGCGGCTTGCCACGGGCGGCCTCAACGCCAGCCTGTCTGCCGGGCATTATCAAAGCGACGGCATTTCCACGTTCGATGGCGGGACCGAAGCCGATGGTTTCCGCCAGACATTCGTCTCGGGCCGGGCTGACCTTAGCCTTACCGACAATCTGACTGCGCAATTGCGTGGGCGCTTTGCCGATGGGCGGCTTGATCTCGATGGCTTTGCTGCGCCGACCTTTGCCTTTGGCGATACCGATGAGTTTCAGGATACGCGCGAGATTTCGGGTTATGCCGGGCTGCATCTGGAAACCTCGCAGCTTGACGTGCGCGGTGGATTTTCGTTGTCGGACACCAGCCGCGACAGCTTTGATGCCTTTGGCCTCAGCTTTGGTTCGGATGGCCGCACCGAACGGCTGGAACTGCGCGGCGCATGGCGGATGGTCGATACGCTGACGCTCAATTTCGGCGTCGAAAGCGAAGACAGCTTTTACGAAACTGGCCCGTTCGGCAGAACCGGCAAGACCGGCATCGACAGTGCCCATGCCATGCTGCGCTTTGACAATCAGGCGGTGATGATCGCGGCGGGGGCGCGCATTGACGATCATCAGCAGTTCGGCAGCGAAGTGACTTTGGGCGCGAATGGCAGCGTTGTTCTGGGCAAAGACGTCCGCCTGCGCGCCAGCTATGGTGAGGGGTTCAAGGCCCCGACCTTGTTCCAGCTCTTGTCCGATTTTGGCAATCCGCTGCTGCAACCCGAAACCAGCCGCAGCTATGATCTGGGCGTGGAATGGCGGGATCGTAATGAGGGCGGCGGCGTGCATGCGGCGCTGACCCTGTTTGGCCGCGATACGCGCAACCAGATTGATTTCGTGTCCTGCTTTGGCGTCACCTCGGTGATTTGCACTGGCCGCCCATTCGGCACCTATGACAATATCGGCCAGACCCGCGCGCGCGGGATTGAGGCGGAGCTGGGGGCCAATCCAGCAGCCGCGCCTAACCTGCATCTGCGGTTGGCCTATAGCTTTGTCGATACCGAAAACCGCACGCCGGGTTCGGCCAATCGCGGCAATCAACTGGCGCGGCGACCCGAGCATGCGTTGACGGCGTCGGCGGATTGGGAAACGCCGATTGGCATGACTTTGGGCGGCGATGTGCGGTTGGTGAGCGACAGTTTTGACAATGCGGCAAATACCCGCCCGATTGATGGCCATGTGGTGACGACTTTGCGCGCCAGCTTTGCGATTAGCGACGGGCTTGAGCTCTATGGCCGCGTCGAAAACCTGTTCGACACGCAATATCAGACGGTGTTCCAGTACAACACGCCGGGTCGTACCGGGGCATTTGGCATCAGGGCGAAATTCTGATGCGGCGGCGCGGCGCTTTGCTGGCCTTGTTGCTGCTGGGCGGATGCTCAGCGGCGGCAGAGCCCAATGCGCCGCGTCCTGCTCCCACGATTGTCTCGCTGAACCCCTGCACCGATGCGATAGTGGCGGAGCTGGCTGATCCGGAGCAAATCCTCGCGATCAGCCATTATTCGCACGATCCGCGCGCCTCATCGCTGCCCATGGCGACGGCGCGGCGCTGGCCCGCGACCAAGGGCAGCGTCGAGGAAGTCGTGACTTTGGCCCCCGATATGGTGATTGCGGGCGCGCATG
>JBGSTI010000472.1:0-4483 GCA_041736605.1 Sphingomonadaceae bacterium | reverse complement strand
TTCGCGCTTCGGGGTCTTTCGACAGGAACAGATCGACGATGGCGTCGGAAATCTGATCGGACACCTTATCGGGATGGCCTTCGGAAACCGATTCGCTGGTAAAGAGATAGCTGCTGCGCATGGGGTGCTATAATCCTGTATTGCCAATGATTTAGTGGCCTGCGCGGGCGCAAGCCGCAAACCGATATAAAGAAATCCTTATATGGCTTGTCTGCGCTTTAGCGTTGCCGCCGGGCCTTGGCAAGGTTCGATAATTTACCTGCGGTTATCAATGCCAAGACCAATGCGGCCCAGATGAGGGTGAGGGTATTGCCGGTCTGCGCAAACAGCGTTGGCGCGAACGGGCGGGGCAGGGTGCGGTCAATTCGCCCTTCAACGCCGCGATCCAGCCGCGCCAGAACTGTGCCATCCGCCGCCACAATCGCGCTGATCCCGGTGGTGGTGGAGCGGATGACCGGCAGGCCTTCCTCAATCGCGCGCATCCGCGCCTGCGCCAGATGCTGGGGCGGGCCGAATGCGCCGAACCAGCCATCATTGCTGGGGTTAAACAGGAAATCCGGGCGATTGGCGGCATCGACGACTTGGCCGGAAAAGATGATTTCATAACAGATCTGCATGCCTGCTTTCAGGCCGAACCCCGGCACGTCAACGCTTTGCGGCCCTGGCCCCGGCCAAAATTCCAGGCTGCCCGCCACCAGCCGCGATAGGCCAATGGGCTCCAGCCAGTCGCGCATCGGCAGATATTCGCCATAGGGCACCAGATGCGCCTTGGCATAGGTGCCGCGAATATTGCCTGTGTCATCGATCATCGTCACCGAATTGCGCGCACCCACCGCGCGGCGTTTTTCGATTTCCAGATCGACCGCGCCGGTCATCAATATCGCTTTGGGGCCAATCACGCGGGCAATGCGCAGCCGCGCCGCCTCTGGATCACCGGCGAACGTGGTGTCGTGATAATAAGACGGCGGATAGCCGTCCTCCAGATAATCGGGCAGGCCGCTTTCGGGCCAGAATATCAGGCGCGGCTTGCCCTTATCGGAGATCAGCGGTTGCGACAGGCGGGCAAGGCGGCTGAATTGCGCCTCATATTGATTGGGATCGTTGAGCTCATCCTGAAGGATCAGCGGCTGAACCACGGTGATAGCGGGCGTGGGGGTTTTGGGGCCGGATAAAGCAACAAGGTCGCTGTGGTACATGCCGCCCGCCAGCAGGATGGCCATTGCGCCGGCGAGGACGGCCAGTGCGCGTCCATTCTTTGCCAGCGCCAAAAGCACCAAACCCGCGCCAATCCACACCAGCCCCGATGCAGCATAGCTGCCCATCACCGGCAAAACGATGCCCGCGCCGCGATCCAGCAAAATGGCGCTCAACGGATTCCACGAAAAGCCGGAAAACGCCCAACTGCGCAGCCATTCGGATAGCACCCAGCACGCGGCGAAACCAGCGATCAGGCTGGCCGAAGGCGCAAAACCTTGGCCGTCATCCGGCCTGTCGCCGTTCAGCCAGCGCCCGATGAGCCAACTGCCCGCCATGGCGAGCGCCGGATAGACGGCGAGATAAAAGGCGAGCAGCACCACCGCGACCCAGCCCAGCCAGCCGGGCATCTTGGCCTGATAGGTGAAAGCCATCGCAATCCAGTTATTGCCCATGATGAAATGGCCAACGCCGAACAGCCAGCCCAGCATCGCGGCGCTGCGCCACCCGGTCGCGCGGCTGACCAACAGCATGATGATTGCGACGGCAATCAGGGTCAGCGGCCACAGGTTCAGCGGCTGAAACCCGGTGGCGGATACCAAACCAGCGATAAAGGCGATCAGGCGCGGGGCGGGGAGGCGGAGTTTGGAAAGCATGGGCGTGTCTTTAGCCGCGCGGTGTTACGGCGCAAAGGCGAAAGCGTGGGTCTCCATCTTTCGTCACGCCCGCGAAGGCGGGCGCCCATCACCGGAGCATGAGGCCGCACCGGCAGGTGATGGATGCCCGCCTGCGCGGGCATGACGAGGTTTTGGGATCGGGAATGACGAGTTCATCCTATTAGCGCCGCTATTCATTGCGCCGCCAGTATCCAGCCGCTATCCATCGCCCATGCTCATCCAATCCCTGATCGCCGCGCTGCTGCTGCAAAGCGCGCCTGTAGCCACCCTTGATATGTCGCGCGTCACCGATGATATGCGCGCTGATGTGCGATGCTCGGCGGCGTTCGCTGTCATCGCATCCGAACAATCGCGCGGGCTGGATAGTGCGATGCGCTGGCCGATGCTGGATGCGCGTGGGCGCGAGTTTTTTGTGGCGACGGGTGTGAAGCTGATCGATGGCGGCGGGCTGGACCGGGCTTCTGTCAAGCGCCTGATGGAGGATGAAGTCGCCGAATTGCAACGGCAGGCGGCCGTAAGCAATGATCCCGCTTCCGTCGTCGATGCCGTGATGGCCCCATGCGTCGAACGGCTGGACGCCACAGTGCCGCCGCTCGACAAGCCCGATCTGGTGCAATGCACCGCGATCCTGCGCATCACCTATCAGGAAGTCTATGGGCGCGAAGGCCTGTCGGCCACGGCGCGTGATTTGAAAACGTTGGAAAGCGTACTGGAATCGCGGGCGCGCAAGGAACTGACCAATCAGGGCAAAAGCGGCAACGAGGCTGATCGATTTTTAACCGAAACGCAGGAACGCATTTTGGCCGAGGCCAAGGCGCGCGAAAGCAAGGGCGAACCGTCGCGGATCGATTATCAGCATTGCTTTGACCTGGCGGCCCCAGAGGAACGGCGCGGCCATGGCGGCTGATGCGATCCGGCCCTTTCATCTGGCAATTCCGGTGCATGATTTGGCGGCGGCGCGCTTATTTTACGGGTCCGTGATGGGCTGTCCTGAGGGGCGCAGCAGCGATCATTGGATTGATTTCAACCTGATGGGGCATCAGCTGGTGGTGCATCTGGCGGCTGGCAGCGGTGCCATTGCGCACAACCCCGTGGACGGCCATGATGTGCCAGTGCCGCATTTCGGCGTGGTGTTGACCATGGCGGACTGGCAGGAATTGGCCGACCGGCTGACAGCGGCGGGAACGCAATTTGGCATTGCCCCACATATCCGCTTTGCAGGGCAGGTTGGCGAGCAGGCGACGATGTTTTTCCGCGATCCCAGCGGCAATGCCCTGGAATTTAAGGCCTTTGCCGATGATGCGATGCTGTTTGCGGCTGAAACAGGGTCTTAAGTCTTAATCACCTGTTGCATGCTGGTGACGTTCGAGCATTTGTCGCTCTTTTCCGCGCCTTGGCCCGATAGCAGGCCGAAGGCGATGAAACCGCCGACCACCAGCACCACGAACGCAATGCTGAGCAGGCCCAGATATTTTTCGATAAACGCCTTGATCGGCGCGCCGAATTTCCAGAACAGAAATCCGACCAGCATGAACTGGAACGCGCGGCTCAACACGCTGGCCCAGATGAAGGTGAACAGGTCCATGTGGATGAACCCGGCGGTCAACGTCAGCAGCTTGAACGGGATGGGCGTAGCGCCCTTGATCAGGATGATTTCCGCGCCAAATTCGCGCAAATAGCACGCTGCCGCGGGGAAACTATCCCACAGGCCAAGGGCTTTGAGCAGCGAAACGCCAATGGTTTCATAGGCGAAATAGCCGATGGCATATCCGAACAAGCCACCCAAAACCGACGCCAATGTGCAGATAAAACCATAACGCAACGCGCGATCCGGCTTTGCCAGGCACATCAGGCCCAGCATCGGATGCGGCGGTATTGGAAAGAAGCTCGATTCAATGAACGAAATCAGAAATAGCCAGCGTTCCGCATGGGGATGCGCGGCTTTGTCGATGGTCCAGTCGTAAAGGCGTCTCAGCATGCCTGCGCCGATAGGGGGAAATTATGGCACTGGGAAGTCATTAATCGGCGCTCGGGGATGATACGTAATCCCCGCACCCCAGCGAAAGCCGGGGCCCAGTTTGGCCTGTACGTGGCACGGGACGCCTGTGGAACTGGGCCCCGACTTTCGTCGGGGTACAGAATGCTACCGAAAACGAACCACGTAAATCCAACAAAATAACCCATTTGGCACATTTATCTTGACTCACGCCACTCAAATCAGTACAAATGCAGAACATCAGCACGGGGACTCGCGAAAACGCCGCCCTGTTGCTGCAAATGAGGATAAC
Source organism: Sphingomonadaceae bacterium (assembly GCA_041736605.1). Classification (GTDB taxonomy): domain Bacteria; phylum Pseudomonadota; class Alphaproteobacteria; order Sphingomonadales; family Sphingomonadaceae; genus JBGSTI01. The sequence goes on along the minus strand of JBGSTI010000472.1, from coordinate 324 downwards.
CTCCTGCATGACATCACAAATTTCCCTGGCATCCGCCCCGGATGTTCAGCCGCTTGACCTGTTTCTGGCTGAGCTGGCGATCAGTTCCAATGTTACGCGCTCTGCCGCCAAGGCGGGGTTGACGACGGCGCAGGTTTACATGCTGCGCCAGCGCGATCCGGCCTTTGACCGGGCGTGGCGCGCGGCTTTGTGCGCGGGCTATGAAATGCTGGAGCTCGCCATGCTGGAGCATCTGGCCAAGGGCGAGATCAAGGGCGGCAAAAGCGCCAAAGGTGTGCGCGTCGTCGATGTCGCCAATGGCATGCGCTTGCTGGCGGCACATCG
>JBGSTI010000463.1:0-5617 GCA_041736605.1 Sphingomonadaceae bacterium | reverse complement strand
AGGGTTCGGTTACGCGCGATATCATCGCTGCGCCCGAAGGCGATGGCCGCGAAGCACAGGCCGTCATCCCCGGCTAAGCCCCGGCGACTATCCAAATTTCAATCAGGACAATTCCCGCGTGTATCCCAAAACCGAAGCATTGATGGCGCGCGGCACAAAGTTGCTGGGCAGCAAGACGGCAATATTGTGCGGCGCGATGAGCTGGGTGTCCGAACGGCATCTGGTATCGGCGATTTCCAATGGCGGCGGCTTTGGCGTGATCGCGTGCGGGGCGATGACGCCTGCTTTGCTCGATGCTGAAATTGCTGCGACCAAGCAGCTGGCGACCAAGCCGTTTGGCGTCAACCTCATCACCATGCACCCGCAATTGTTTGATCTGATTGCGGTGTGCGCGCGGCATAACGTAACCCATATCGTGCTGGCCGGCGGTCTGCCGCCCAAGGGCAGCATTGAGGCGATCAAGGAAGCGGGCGCGAAAGTCATCTGCTTTGCGCCGACCCTCGCGATGGCGAAAAAGCTGGCCAAATCGGGCGTCGATGCGCTGGTGATTGAGGGCATGGAGGCGGGCGGCCATATTGGTCCGGTATCCACCAGCGTGCTGGCGCAGGAAATCCTGCCGCACATGGCTGATCAACTGCCGGTATTCGTTGCGGGCGGCATTGGCCGGGGCGAGATGATCGCCAGCTATCTGGAAATGGGCGCAGCGGGCGTCCAATTGGGCACGCGCTTTGCCTGTGCCACCGAAAGCATCGCGCACGAAAATTTCAAAAAGGCTTTTTTCCGCGGCTCTGCGCGTGAGTCGGTGGCCAGCGTGCAGATTGATCCGCGTCTGCCGGTGATCCCGGTGCGCGCGCTGAAAAACAAAGGCACCGAGGAATTCACCGCCAAGCAGCGCGAAGTCGCGCAATTGCTCGACGAAGGCAAGGTCGACATGGCCGAGGCGCAATTGCAGATCGAACATTATTGGGCAGGGGCCCTGCGCCGCGCGGTGATTGATGGCGATGTCGAAAATGGCTCGGTCATGGCGGGCCAATCGGTCGGCATGGTCACCAAGGAAGAGCCAGCGGCGGAGATTATCGCGACGCTGATGGCTGAGGCTGAAGCGGCTTTGGGTTGAGGCTCTACTCACCCCTCCCATCCATGGGAGGGGCAGCGAGACTTACAAGCTTGCTTGTTAGTCGCAGCGGGGTGGGTAATCTGACCTCGCGCTGATGGGCAACACCCACCCCAACCCCTCCCTTAGAGCCGAAGGCGAGCGCAGCTCAACGGAGAGGCCTATATGAAACTCCCCTGCAAACCCGTCTTGCCACGGCAATACAGCGCCTTCATATAGGCCGTATGACTGACCCTAATGAAACCCCCGCGCCAGACCTGACCCCCATCGAACCGGCTTATGCGCAGGTCATCCGGGTGCAAATTACCATATCGGTGCTCGTCCTGCTCGGTATCGCAGTAGCAGCCGATTTTGCGTTGGTTGATCAGGGCTTTATCAGCCGTGGCATGATCATGATTCCGGTGGCGCTCTATGCGCTGTTCGCCATCATCGTGATGCCGGGTCGCCGCTGGCAGCGTTGGGCCTATGCGCGCACCGGCGAGGAACTGCGCGTCGTGCGCGGCTGGCTGTTTCGCAGCGATACCATCGTGCCATGGCGGCGGGTGCAGCATATCGATGTCGATCAGGGGCCGGTGGAGCGGATGTTCGGTCTCGCCACGATTACCGTGCACACGGCAGGCACGCATAACAGCACGGTCAGCCTGCCGGGGCTGAAACTGGATGATGCCAATGATTTGCGCGACGCGATGCGCGCGCGCATTTTGAAGGACGCCGGATGAGCGATCCACAGGCTGAACGGGCCGACCCGGCGGGCGAGGATGTCCGGCGGCTAAGCCCCCTGACGGTGCTGGTCACCGCCTTGCCCAATCTGCCACAGGCGCTGATCGGTTTGACGGCGGCGTGGTTTTCCATCGATCTGGACCAGACGGGCATTCCCTTTGTCGTGCTTTTGGTGCCAGTGTTGGCGCTGGTGATGGGGCTGACGGCGCTTTCCTGGTGGCGATTTACCTATGTGGTGCAGGATGATGACATCCGCCTGTCCAGCGGCTTGATCGCCCGCACCAACCGCTCGCTACCTTTTGATCGCATTCAGGATGTGAACATCGAACAGCCGCTGTTGGCGCGGATTTTCGGGCTGGCGCGGGTGCGGTTTGAAACCGGTAGCGGCGGCGGCGGCGAAGAGGGCGAGCTGAAATTCGTGTCGTTGGCTGAAGCAGACCAGCTGCGCCTGCTGGTTCAGCATCGGCGGCTGGGCACGCGGGCGGCTGTGGCGACGGCCGCAGTTACCGAGGAACAGCCGGGACGCACATTGTTCGCCATGAGCACGCGCCGGGTGCTGTTGGCGGGCTGTTTCAAATTCTCGCTGGTATTCATGGCTGTGATCGGCGCGGCGTTGCAGAATATGGACTGGCTGATCGACGATGATTGGTGGTCAAAGGAACAGTTCGGCCAGATCATGGGCTATGAGGCGCAGCTGGAATCGTTGAGCGCCATGACCCAGATTATCGGTGCCTTGATCCTTGCCGTAACTGTGCTGGTGGTCGGTTTCATCAGCGGCATCATCCGTTCGTTGCTGCGCGATTCGGGCTTTGTGCTGGAACGCACCGATACAGGGTTCCGGCGACGGCGCGGGCTATTGACCCTCACCGATATTGTCGTGCCGATCCACCGCATTCAGGCCGCGTTGATCGAGACGGGACCAATCCGGCGGCGGCTGGGCTGGTATGGCCTGAAAATCCAGAGCCTGGCGAGCGAGGGCGAGAAAGAGCCCGATCATGAATTAGCCCCTTTTGCGCGCGTCCAAGAAATTGACGCAATTCTGGCCGAAACGCCCATCAAGCCGTGGTGGAACCGGCATGGCCTTTTCGCAGCGGATAGCATCTATTGGCAATCGGTGGCGTTATGCAGCCTGCCCATTCCGTCGATCATGACGGTGGTTTTCCACGTGCAGGATGTTCCACTTTTGCCCGTGCCTTTCCTTATATGGGCCTTGTTGATGGGCGTGCTGGAAATGCGCCGTAAACGGCATCTATGGGGCCTGATCGATGGGCATCTGATCGTGCATGACGGGCTGCTCCGTCAACGCCTGACGATCCTGCCTGCCGCGCATGTGCAAAGCGCCGATATCAAGGATGGTCCGCTCTATCGCTTTGCCGGATTCACCAATCTGGTGGTCGGCGTGGCGGGCGGATCAGGCATTGCACCGCTGACCATCCACGCCATGCCGCGCGATTTGGCGCTGCAATTGCGGCGGGCGCTGCTGGATGGGACGCCGGGGACGATTTGAGCGGCGCTTGTACCCCGACGAAAGTCGGGGTCTAGCTAGTTATCAATGGTCTATTCTGGGCCCCGGCTTTCGCCGGGGGACAGCCTGATCACCCAAATAACCATTGTCCCATCAGCCGGTTGAACGGGAAGGTAAAGAACCCGGCGATCAGCAATGCGCCGACGATCATGCCGCGCACGGCGCTGCGATGCCGCGCCACATTGTGCGTTCGTGCGCTCCACACGATGATCGGCACTTGAATGATCGTCCATGCCGATAGCAGGTGGATCCAGCTGAACCCGCCCTGATTGATCAGGCGGATATCGAAACTGATGATTGCGGTTAGCGCCATGGATGCGGCCCAGACCCAGCCCAATTGCCGGTGGAAACTATCCCCGCGTTTGCGCCACAGCATAACCGGGGTCAGCACCAAAGCCAGCGCAATTGTGCCCAGATGGCTCCAGACCGCCAATGGTATCTTTGGCCAATCGGCCTGCCCCATGGCGATGGCGATGATCATGGCGGTGAGCAGACCCAGCGCCAGCACACCCAGCACTTGCTCAAACCGATCGGGCGCGAGCGTCATGCGTGGTTTTCCCGCGCCTGTTTCGGCAATACTGGCCATGTCGAATTTCCCCCGCTACACCGTTGCAATTGAAATGTTTAGCAAAGGTGCCACGATGCGCAAGTCGATGCTGTTGTCCGCCGCTCTCGCTCTCTCGATCCCGCTGATGGCTGCTCCGGCTTATGCCGCGCCCGCCGATGATCTGAAAACGCTGACCGACGAATATTGGACAGAGGTGCTGAAAGAAGCGCCAGTATTTGCCAGCTCGCTGGGCGTCGATGATTATGCGGGCCAAGTGGGTGATTACACACTGGCGGCGCAAGATCGCTGGGCAGCGAAGGCCAAGGACTGGCTGATGCGGCTGGACCGGATCGATATCGCCAGCCTGTCGGATAATGACAAGGTCAATCACGCCATCCTGCGGCGCGGCCTGGCCGAGGCGATTGAGGCCAATGGCTTTGGCCAGCGCGTGATAAATTTCACCAACCGCTCTGGCTGGCACCAGAATTTTGCCGGGATGGGTGATAATCTGCCGTTCCGCAACATCGCCGATTATAAAAGCTATGTTGATCGTCTCTCGCACTATGAGCGGGTGAACAAGGAAGCGATCGCGGTGGCGGATCAGGCGATTGCCGGGGGCTATACGCTGCCTTGTGTGTCGCTCGATGGCTATGAAAAGTCGATTTCGGGCCTGAAAGTCGCCGATGTGCGCGCCAGCCGCTTTTATGAGCCATTCACCCGCCCGCGCCCGTCCACGGTGGACGAAGCAGCGTTCAAGGCTGAGGCGGATCGCGCTGCCAAGCTGATCGAGACAATGATCTATCCCGCGCTCGATACGCAACTGGCCTGGTATTTGGGCAGTTATAAGCCCAAATGCGCGGCGGCCCCCGGCGTTTCGGCGCAGCCCGGCGGGCGCGCCTATTATGACTATCGCATACGCGAGATGACGACGACCAAGCTGACGGCGGATGAAATCCACCAGATCGGCCTGAATGAAGTGGCGCGCATCCGGGCCGAGATGGAAGGCGTGGCTGCGAAGGCCGGCTTTGCCAGCCGCGAGGCGTTCATCACCCATTTGCGCACCGATCCGCAATATTATGCCAAGACGCCCGAAGAGCTGATGGAAAAGGTGGCGCGCGTAACCAAGTTGATCGACGGCAAAATGCCGTCACTGTTCCACCGTCTGCCGCGCCTGCCCTATGGCATCAAGGAAATCCCGGCAGAAACAGCCGAAGGGACGACGACGGCCTATTATAATCCCGGATCACCCGATATCGGCATTGCGGGCTTTTATTTCGTCAACACGTCAAAGCTGGATCAGCGCCCGTTCTGGGAAATCCCGGCGTTGAGCGTGCATGAGGCGGTGCCCGGCCACCATCACCAGATCGCGCTTCAGCAAGAACTCGACATGCCCGATTTCCGCAAGCATGGCGCGTTTTTCACGGCGTTCGTTGAGGGCTGGGGCCTGTATTCCGAACGTCTGGGAATCGAAATGGGCCTTTATGATACGCCCGCCAAGGACATGGGGCGCCTGTCCTATGAAATGTGGCGCGCCTGCCGCCTGGTGGTCGACACCGGTATGCATGCCAAGGGGTGGAGCAAAGAGCAGGCGATTGCGTTCATGACCGATAACACGGCCTTAAGCGCCGCGAATATCGAGGCAGAGGTCAATCGCTATATCAGCTGGCCTGGCCAGGCGCTGGCGTACAAGATCGGCGAGCTGAAAATCCGC
>JBGSTI010000461.1:0-2380 GCA_041736605.1 Sphingomonadaceae bacterium | reverse complement strand
GCCAGTGAAGCTCACCATCGCAGTCTTGCCCGAACTGAACGACGCGCTTGCACATTATGCGACGATCTATTCAGAAGTATATGGGCAGTCTGATCCGGTTGTTGATCTTATCCCGTCAATGCTGACGGCATTTATGGAAAGTGACCGAGGGTTTCAACGCAGCCTCGCTGATAGAGCGAAACGGAACCGTTGATGCCTCGCGGGTCGCCTCAGCACTTATCGTCGCTCGAACCGATGCGGCTGCCGCTGGAACCGATCTCTGTGCGGATCGCGGTGGCGGTCCAGCTCACCGGCATTTGTCGCTCGAAGCTCTATGAGTTGATCGCATCCGGACACTTGGAAACGGTCAAGGTTGGTGCCTCGACGCTGATTTTGGTGGCAAGCCTCAAACAGCTCATCACGCCCCCAAAACATGACTGAGCGTCACGCTCGTCGAAAATGGCCAGTCAGGATCTTGGCTCCGGAGCGCAGTTGGTCGAGATAATCGGACCAATCCTGCATCATCGCCACGCGCTCGTTCCAATATTCACCGCGGGTGTAAGCGCGTCGTACCGAGTTGTTGTCGGCATGGGCAAGCTGGCGTTCGATGGCGTCAGAATTCCACTTTCCCATTTCATTGAGCAGCGTGCTGGCCATCGCGCGAAAGCCGTGGCCGGTCATTTCGTCCTGACCATAGCCAAGGCGCCGCAACGCCGCATTGATCGTATTTTCTGACATGGGGCGCTTGGTGGAGCGCAAGGATGGAAACAGATAGCTGCTATACTCGGCGTTGAACTCTATCTTGCCGATGATAGCGAGAGCTTGGCGCGACAGCGGCACGACATGCGCCCGCCGCATTTTGGTCTTGGGGGCCGGGATCGTCCAGATCGATCGCTCAAAGTCGAAATCTGCCCATTCCGCTTGGCGCAGTTCGCCGGGCCGTACAAAGACATGCGGCGCCAGTTTCAAAGCAATATCCGTCGTCGGGTGGCCTTCAAAGCTGTCTATGGCCCTTAGTAAGGCACCGACTTCATTTGGCGTTGTGATTGCAGGCCGGTGGGTGACTTTGGGAACGATGAGCGCACCGCGTAAATCAGCAGCAACATCGCGGTCGGCCCGCGCTGTTGCAATCCCATAGCGGAACACCTGACTGCAAATCGCGCGGATGCGCTTGGCAGATTCATGGCGGCCACGCGCTTCGACCTTTCGCAAAACGGCGAGCAGTTCGTGCGGTGTGATTTCGGCAATCGGACGGTGACCAAGCTTCTCAAAGGCAAAAGCCAGCAACCACCTATTTTTCTTAAGCGTAACGGCAGAAAGACCTTCTTTTTCGGTCTTCGTCAGCAATTCTTCGGCAACCGAACGGAACGTGATTGACGCTGCAATTTCGGCAGCGATCCGGTCCAGCTTCAGCTTTTCGCCGGGGTCAATGCCGCAGGCTACCTTGCGCCGTGCTTCATCGCGCCTTGTTCTCGCTTCAATCAACGTGATTTCGGGCCAAGCTCCGAACGATAAGGTCTTCTGATATCCGCGAGAGCGATAGTTCATCCGCCAATATCGACCGCCATTTGGCTTCACGAGCAGATACAGGCCATCTGAATCGGCCAGTTTATACTCTTTGGCCCGGCCCTTAGCCGCCTTGATCGCTACTGCTGTCAGTCCCATGATGGTATCGCTTTCTCTACTGCGGCGAGATACCATCAACGATACCATCAAATTGATTGGCAGTACCCGCATCTCACCAAATTCCGGTGGACACTATACCATCAAAAAAGCTAGGAAAACAGCCACTTTCCGGACGTTTCTGGACGTCGCTGGAAGGTGTTCTGGTGACCCCTACGGGAATCGAACCCGTGTTTCAGCCGTGAAAGGGCCGCGTCCTAACCGCTAGACGAAGGGGCCGCATGGGGCTGGCTGGACGCCTGCCGATGTGCAGAGCCGCGCCATTAAGGGCTTGGGAGAAAACGGTCAAGCCCTGAATTTTTGAATCTCGCGCGAATCGCCAAATAGTTTCGCGCTCAACGAACAGAGCGTCAATCAATCGGCCCAGGCCGCATCCTCGACATGCAGTTCCGCCGATGGCGTGCGACCCCAATCGTCGCGCTTTGGCCGCCCTGCCAGCCATAATTTCCGCCCCCGGCTGCCGTGCAGCAGCGTCTGGCCCAGATCGGTCTCTGCCGCGCGAAACAGCATGGCCTTGAAACTTTGCCCGTCATCACCGCCCGCAATCACGCGCACATGATCGGTGCCGACCAGATCCGCCTTGATCACACGCACCGGCCCCACTGCTATGCGCGGCCCCGGCCAGCCCATGCCGAATGGCCCGGCCTGATCCAGCGCCTCGACCAGATCAACGTGCAGCCCGCGCGCCGATACCACCAGGTCCAGCGGCAATGCCTGA
>JBGSTI010000402.1:0-1917 GCA_041736605.1 Sphingomonadaceae bacterium | reverse complement strand
CGCTACACGGCGAACCTTGGCCAGATCTGGCGGATCAGCGAGGTCAGCATCAAGCCCTATCCATCGGGCCGCGCCAGCCATGGGGCGCTGGGCGCGCTGGCGGCCTTGCGCGATCAAGGGCTGGGCCTGAACAATGTTGCCAGCATCATTTTGCACGCGCCGCCGCTGATCCATCGGCTGATTGCCCGACCCTATCACAAGGATGCAAGGCCGGCCTATGCGCGGCTATGCCTTCCCTATCTGGCGGCATTGATCCTGCGCGATGGGATGATCGACCCGCGCTGTTTCAGCCCACAAGATATTGGCGATCCGGCGCTGGCGCGGCTGGCCCAAACGGTCACCGTCCATCGTGACGACAATACCGATGGTAATGCGCTTGGCCCCCAGATGCTGCGCGTCACTGCCTGTGATGGCCGCGTGATCGAACACGCCATTCCCGCCACGTTGGGCAGCCCGCAAGCGCCGCTGAACTCGGCGCAACTGGCGCAGAAATATGCGCTGTGCCGCGCGCTGGCCGCGCCGGATTGCTATGCGCGGCTGTTTGATGATCCCCTGTCCTTTCTAAAGGCCCAGATATGACCCAGACCGATTTTCCCAGTTTCATCGAAACGCTCAATCCGCAGGCGCTGTTGCGCGATTATCCGGTGGGTCAGGCCTTTATCCGCCGCTATAAATCGATGAGCCAGGATGAGTTATTTGCGCTTCAGGACACCCAGTTTCGCAAACTGGTAGCGCGTGGTTGGCAAATCCCGTTTTATGCGCGGCTTTGGGGCGCGAAAGGCATTGAACCGGGCGATATCAAGGGGCTGGCCGATATCAAGAAACTGCCCGTCTATGACAAATCCGATCTGATGGCCTCGATTGCCGCGCACCCACCCTATGGCGATTTTGCGGGCTTTGGCGGTGCAGACCGGCCGCCCGTATTTTTTCACACCACCAGCGGCACCACTGGGCGACCACAGGCGCTGCTGTTCGGGCCAAAGGGGCGCGAGGTTGGCAATTTGCTGGTCGGGCGCATGTATCGATGGATGGGGCTTTCCCATGATGATGTGGTGCAATCGGTCTATGGCCATGGGATGATCAATGGCGGACATTATATCCGCGAGGCGGTGACCCATTTCACCAATTCGATTTTCCTGTCGGCGGGCACAGGCATTGAAACCCGGTCGTTGCAACAGGTGCAATTAATGGCCGATTTCGGCGTCAATGTGATGGTGGGCTTTGTCGATTATATCCGCAAACTGGCCGAGGTGGCGCGCGATGCCGGGATGCTGGACCGGATCAACCTGAAAATGATCATCGGTCATCTGGGCACCGAAGACCGCGCCTCCACCGAAGCCGCCTGGGGCGGGGCCAAGGCTTATGACTGGTATGGCGTTGGCGATACCGGCAATATCGCGGGCGAAGGGCCGGAACGTAACGGCCTCTATGTGTGGGAAGACGCCCATTATCTGGAGCTGCTGGACATCGATGGCGGCACGCCGGTGGCCAAGGGCGAGACCGGCGACATGGTGGTGACCTGCCTGTACAAGGATGACATCGCGCCGTGCATCCGGTTCAACACGCACGACATCACGCATGAACTGGATGGCGCGGGCGAGATTGCGTTCAAACGCATCGCCGGGTTCAAGGGCCGCAGCGACAATATGGTCAAACTGCGCGGGATCAACCTGGTCCCGCACGCCATTGGCGCATTGATCGAGGGGCGCAGCGACCTGACTGGCGAATATGTGTGCCGCATGGTGCGCGACGGGGCCAGCCAGCGCGATGACATGATTGTGACCATCGAAAGCCGGGGCGGCAGCGATGCGGGCGAACTGGTCGCGCTGTTGCGGCAGGGACTGGGCGTCGAGGTGCAGGTGAAGCTTTGCGCGCCCGGAGAGACAGCGCCGCTGACGCAGATCGACGTGCGGCAAA
>JBGSTI010000366.1:0-1966 GCA_041736605.1 Sphingomonadaceae bacterium | reverse complement strand
CAAATACCCGCCGCGCGCCCGTCGTTGCCAGATCGTCGATCAGCGCCGCCAGCGTGTCGTGGCTGTCATAGGGCGGCAACATCTGGCCGTGCACCGCAAAAAAACTCGCCTTCTCCAGATGCAGATCGGCGACCAGCAACGCATCCTGCGCCGCCCAGAACAGCGCACCACTCGGCAACGGCGTCAGCGCTGCGCCTACGAACAAAAGGCAAACATCCATCGCCGCGCTATAGCGCGCACCACCGCCACAAGGGAAGCCGTTCAAACATTGCTATCGGCGTGCCCCGCCAATAACCGCCGGATAAACGGCCGCAACAGCAAAGCCAGCACCGCGCCACTCGCGGCAATCGCCGCGTGCAGCAACCAGAATTTGACCGGCCCCAACGGCTCGTAAAACCGCCCCATGAACCCGACCATCAAATTGGGCATGCCGCCGGTAAACATCAGATTGATGCTCATCATCATCGTCACCACCGAAACCGGCGCATAGCGCGACACAAACGCGTTCGCCGGCGGATCGGTCCAGGCGAAACTGATATCGAACAACACGAAATACAGCAGCACAATCGCGCCCGGCACCAGCACCGACAGCGCCGACCCCGCCGCGAGCACCAGATATGCCGCCGTCACCAGCGCGCCGGCAATCACGAACTTGTACAGCGTATCGGGCTCGCGCCCGCGCGCCGAAAGCCAGCGCCACACCGGAATCGTCAGCGCGATCCCGGCAATCGTCATCAGTCCGTCAAACGTCAGCAACCAGGTCACCGGCATCGTCAGCCCCGCGACCGAGCGGCTCATATGGCTTTCGGCCCAGACAATCACCAGATTATATGCTTGGTTTGTCGCGGTATAGATCAGCGCCGTCGGCAACAGCATCAACAGCACCGCACCCACCGCGCGCCAGTCATCGCGCCCCAATTTGACCACCGGTGCATCGCGGCGCCGGCGGTCGGGCGGCAGATACCGCCAGCCTGACAGATAGATCGCCAGCCCGATCAGCATCCCGAACCCCGCCGCGCCGAACCCCCAATGCCAGCCGTAAATCTCCCCCAAAGTCCCGCACACCAGCGGCGCCGCAAACGCCCCGACATTAAGCCCGATCAGAAAAATCCCATAGGCGCGCGTCCGCCGGCCATCGCCCGGCCCGTACAGATTGCCGACCTGCGCATACATATTGCCCTTCATGAACCCGGCGCCCAGCGTCAGCGCCGCCAGCGCGAACAGGAACGACGCCTCGAATGCCATCAGGAAATGCCCCAGCGCCATCAGCACCAGCCCCAAAATCGTCGTCACGCGCTGCCCCAAAACGCGGTCGCCCAGCCACGCGCCAATCAACGGCGTCAGATAGACGACGCCGGTATAAATCCCGAAAATCTGCGACGCCAAAGCCAGCGTCGTCAACGGCCCGAAAATGCCTTCGACGCCAGCACGAAACCCGACAAAGCCGATAATATTTTCGACATGGCCGGGCAGCAGCAACTGATGGATCATGTACAGCGCCAGCAGCGCCTGCATCCCATAAAACGAAAAGCGCTCCCACGCCTGCGTAAACGCCAGAAACGCCAGCCCGCGCGGATGCCCGAAAAACGCCTTGTCGTCGCGCGCCGCCTGCTCAGCCGTCATTCAAATCCCCCCGTTCGCACCCGTCACCGTGGCAGCGCGAACCCCCACAAGCAAGCAACGCAAGATCCGCCAACGCTCACCCCAACTTCTTCACGTCATTCCCGCGTAGGCGGGAACCCATCTCCCCAAGCCTCAGGTGATGGGTTCCCGCCTACGCGGGAATGACAAATCGTTTCAAACGCCCCCTCAATCCACCCGCATCGCCACCGCCGCCAGCGCGTCGGCTTCCAACAGCAACGCCTCGTCCGCCGATCCGTAAACCGCCTCGCGCCCCAATTCGAGGAGCACCGGAATCGCCAGCGGCGAGACGCGGTCGAGCGGCTTCAACACCAGCCGGGCCTGC
>JBGSTI010000306.1:0-3845 GCA_041736605.1 Sphingomonadaceae bacterium | reverse complement strand
CGATGTTGCCTGATCCACCGTCACCAGCAACCGGCCATTGATTTCGTCGCGCTTTGATAGCGTTTCATCCAGGTCCATCGATCCCATCACCGTGCGCAAATTGGTGGTGGTGAGGTTCATGATCGCGACATAAAGCTCTGACACTTCATAGGCGGCCTTGGCGGCATCGAGCACTTGGAAAAACACCACGCCGTCCACCGCGACCATGGCGTTATCCTTGGTGATGATTTCCTGCCCCGGAATATCGAGCACCTGTTCCATCATGTTTACCTTGCGACCAACGCGATAGAAAAAGGCGGGATAGAAATTGAACCCCGGCTTGGCTGTTTCCTGATAGCGGCCAAAATATTCGATGGTGTAATTAAAGCCCTGACGCACGATCTTTATCGACGCAAACAGATAGAGCAGCACCAGCACAACCAGAATAAAAACAAAGGGCAATTCCATGGCACTGTCTCCCGCCGATCACAGCCTGTTTTGGTGCAGCATTTTGTCCTGCGACCAATGGCCTATTGCGCGGGTGATTGTCGCCGATTAAGCAGGATTTGCCAAGTCCAATCGGATTGGGCAGCGGCCCATAAAATCGCCGATCAAGGGATGACCGAATGGCAAACATGCAGACCGGATTGGCAGCTTGGGCCTTCGTTCTGCTATTGCCCTTTGCCCCCGTTTCTGCACAGGCGCAAAACGCCATTACCGCCGATGAATTGCGCGCCGATATCGCGGTTTTGTCCAGCGATGACTATGGTGGCCGTGCCCCCGGCACGCACGGCGAGCAATTGACCACGGCGTGGCTGGCCGAGCAATGGGCCAAGGCTGGTTTCAAATCGGGCACCAATGATCCGCTGCACCCCTGGTTCGCGCCGGTGGAGATTGTCGAGCGCCAGCCCGCAGGCCATTCGGTAAGCCTGCGCCAAAATGGCCGCACGCAAAGCCTGCCCGCCGATGCCGTATTCGCCAGCGGGTTTGAGGCGCAATCGCGGATCGATAATGCGCCCTTGGTGCTGGTTGCCGATGATTGGGGGCTGGACGGCGTGGCCGATGGCGTGGCGGGCATGGTGGTGGTAATCCGCGATATGCCCGATCAGCCGGATCGCCTGCCCGATACCGCGGCCCGGCGCGATGCCCTGTTTGAAAGCGGCGCGGCGGCGGTCGTCACCATTCTGAATGGCACAACGCGCTTGGCTGACATCCGCCCCGGATTGTTAAGGCCGCAAAATATGCTGGCCAGCGCCGGGTTCGACAAATCGGTCACGGTGTTTGCCGAACCTTTGCTGCTGGACATGCTGGGTAGCGATGCCGGCCGATCAGGCTTTTTCAGCGGCGGCGGCGATGCACCGCGCGTCAAAAAGCTGGATGCGACCATTACCATCGAAATCGCCAACCGGTTGACGCGGTTGCAGACGCACAATGTCATTGCCCGCCTGCCGGGGCGCAGGCCGTCGACCGGCGCGGTGGTGCTGATGGGCCATTGGGACCATCTGGGCGAATGCCGGGGGCCGGAGGCAGAGGATCGCATCTGCAATGGCGCCATCGATAATGCCAGCGGACTGGCCGTCATCACCGCCTTGGCCCGCCGTCTGGGCAGCATGCCGCGCATGGACCGCGACATCTATCTGCTGGCCACCACGGGCGAGGAAAAGGGGCTGCTGGGTGCCTATAGTTTTGCCGAAAACCCGCCACTGCCGCTGACGCAAATTGCCGTGGCGTTCAATCTGGACATGGTGGCACTGTCACAACCCAGCGATCCGGTGGTGATTGTCGGCCGGGGATCAACCAGCCTCGACAAAGCGCTCGATAAACTCACCAAGCGTGCGGGTCGCAAGCTTGATCGCAGCGACAAGGCCAATATTTTTCTGCGCCGTCAGGATGGCTGGGCCTTGCAGGAATTTGCCGTGCCCACAGTGATGGTGGGCGCAACATTCTCCCACGATGCGCGGTTGCAGGAATTTCTCGATACGCATTATCACGCGCCGGGTGACGAGTTGCACGATGGCCTGAATTTGAGCGGCGCCGCTGCGGACGCCAATTTGCATCTGCGCTTTGTGAAGCATTTCGCCGATGCGTCGAAATTTCGGCTGGGCGATGCGCAGGTGTTGTTGCCTTAGGGGGATAATCGTCATGCTGAATTTATTTCAGCATCCATCCAGCACCATTCGTGACGGCGGCTGTTAAGCCATGTCGCGCCGATATCGCATTATCCGCAACATGGGCAGTTGGGCCTGATGGATGCTGAAATAAATTCAGCATGACGAAGGGCTCTCTAACCAAAAAGGCCCCCGGATCACTCCGGAGGCCCCTTTGGCAAAACAGCTGCTGACAGGATCAGCCGCTATAATACATGTCAAATTCGACCGGCGAGGGGGTCATTTCCCAACGCGCTACGTCTTCCCATTTCAGATCCATATAGGCATCGATCTGATCCTTGGTGAACACGCCACCCTTCAGAAGGAAGTCATGGTCTGTGGTGAGCGATTCCAGCGCCTCACGCAACGAACCGCAAACGGTGGGAACCTGCGACAGTTCTTCGGGCGGCAGATCATAGAGGTTCTTGTCCATCGCCTGGCCGGGATGGATCTTGTTCTCAATGCCGTCCAGACCCGCCATCAGCAGGGCCGACGTAGCGAGATACGAGTTGGCCAGCGGATCGGGGAAACGGAACTCAACGCGCTTGGCCTTTTCGCCTGCACCATAAGGGATGCGGCACGATGCCGAACGGTTGCGCGCCGAATAGGCCAGCAGCACGGGTGCTTCATAACCCGGCACCAGACGCTTATAGCTGTTGGTGGTGGGGTTGGTGAAAGCGTTCAGTGCCTTGGCATGCTTGATCACGCCGCCGATGAAGAACAGGCAGGCTTCTGACAGACCGGCATAGCCGTCGCCAGCAAAGGTGTTCTTGCCCTTGTTCCAGATCGACATATGGGTGTGCATGCCCGAACCATTGTCAGCCTTGATCGGCTTGGGCATGAACGTGGCGGTCTTGCCATAGGCATGGGCCACCATCTTCACGACATATTTGTACACCTGAATGCGGTCGCAGGTTTCCACCAGCTTGCCGAATGTCAGGCCCAGTTCGTGCTGTGCCGAGGCCACTTCATGGTGATGCTTGTCCATGGGCAGGCCCATTTCCATCAGCGTGGTGACCATTTCGGCACGGATGTCGGTGGTGGTGTCGACCGGGCCAACGGGGAAATAGCCGCCCTTGGCGCGCGGGCGGTGGCCCATATTGCCGCTGTCATAGCTGGTGTTGCTGTTGGTGGGCAGTTCGACATCGTCCAGCTTGTACGAACTGGTGTTATAGCCGTTTTCAAACTTCACATCGTCGAACATGAAAAATTCAGGCTCAGGACCGATGAAGATGGTGTCGCCAATGCCGGTCGATTTCAGATAGGCTTCGGCGCGCTTGGCGGTCGAGCGAGGATCGCGAGCATAAAGCGACCCGTCAATCGGATCGACAATGTCGCAGACCAGAATCATCATCGGCGTCGCGCTGAACGGATCGATATAGGTCGCATCCAGATCAGGCTTCAGGATCATGTCGGATTCGTTGATGGCTTTCCAGCCTTCGATCGACGAACCATCGAACATCAAGCCGTCTTCCAGCTCGTCTTCGCCCATCACTTCGGCGCACATGGTCAGGTGATGCCACGCACCGCGCGGGTCGGTAAAACGGACATCGACCCACTCGATATCCTCTTCTTTGAT
Organism: Sphingomonadaceae bacterium; assembly: GCA_041736605.1. Taxonomy (GTDB): domain Bacteria; phylum Pseudomonadota; class Alphaproteobacteria; order Sphingomonadales; family Sphingomonadaceae; genus JBGSTI01. The sequence continues at coordinate 140 of JBGSTI010000306.1, read as the reverse complement.
GCGTTTGATAATGTCCTTGGCGGTGTTGCCCATGTTGCTTTCCTTTGCGTTTTTAATTGAAATTGGGTGCCGAATTAAACAGCGTCGCTGTCGCGTTCGCCGGTGCGGATGCGCACAGCGGTTTCGACAGGGATGACAAA
>JBGSTI010000267.1:0-2891 GCA_041736605.1 Sphingomonadaceae bacterium | reverse complement strand
GACGCAAGAGCGGATTACCGCGGGCAATGCGATGGCCGATCAGGCGCTGACGGGGCTGGTCATCAACGGCACGCTGCGCCTAGACGGGCCAAAGCTCACCTCTGACCGGCTGGAGGCGCGCGCCAAGGGCGATCTAGCTTTGGTCACCGGCGGCCTGTCGGGCAATTTGGCGATCAGCGGTGGCGGGTTGGATGGCACTATCGGTCTTGCCCCACGCAATGGCGGGCAGTTTGTCGCGCTCAAGGCCGATGCGCGCAACGCCCGGTTTGATGGCGCGACGCCGATTACGCTCGCCGTGGGCCGGGTCGATGTGAATGCGCAATTGAATGAAGGTCGCAGCGATATTGACGCGACTTTATCGGGTCAGGGCCTGACCGCAGGCCGCCTGTTCGTTGGGCGCTTTGCTGCCAATGCCCGTCTGGTCAATGGCACGGGCCGGGTAACGGGATCGCTGGCCGGGCGGCGCGGCAGCCGTTTTGAATTGCAGACTGTGGCCGATCTGACGCCAGACAAGGTTTTGCTGCTGGTCAGCGGTGATTATGCGGGCCGCGCAATTTCGATGCCGCGCAAGGCGCTGTTGCGGCGCGAGGATGGCGGCTGGCGCATTGCCCCATCGCAAGTGAATTTCGGCAGCGGCGCGGTGATCGCGGCGGGCCGGGTTGGCGGCGGCTTGACCGATCTGGAGCTGAAACTGGCCAAGCTGCCTTTGTCGCTGGGCGATATCGTCAATGCCGATCTGGGGCTGGGCGGTGCCATGTCGGGCATCGTTACGTTCCGCAAGGCAGGCCTTGCCGTGCCGACCGGGACGGCGCGGGTTAAAGTCGATGGGCTGACTCGTTCAGGCCTGCTGCTCACATCGCGCCCGGTCGATATTGCGATCAACGCCAATTTGACGGCGGACAGTCTGGCCCTGCGCGGCGTGCTGAATGAAGGCACCAACACCAGTGGGCGCGTACAGGGGCGGGTCTATCGCCTGCCCGCCGCTGGAACGCTGGTTGAGCGTGTGCGTGCCGGCCTTGTACAAGGGCAATTGCGCTATAATGGCCCCGCCGACGCATTATGGCGGCTCACCGCGATTGAGGGCTTTGACTTTACCGGCCCGGTGTTGATTGCCGCCAATGTCAGTGGCAGTGTGGAAAATCCTGATGTGGCAGGGTCGGTATCCAGCACCGACGCCGTCATGCAAAGCGCGCTGACCGGCATGGTCATCCGCAAGCTGGCGATGCGCGGCAGTTTTGCCGGATCACGCCTGTCGATCCGCCAATTTTCCGGCCAGTCGGCCAATGGCGGCACGGTGACGGGGCAAGGGATTATCGACCTGTCCGGCGGCGCGCGCGGCGTGGCGATGGATTTCAAGTTGGACGCGCAGAACGCGCAATTGCTCAACCGCAAGGATTTTGCCGCGACGGTTACCGGGCCGATCCGGGTGCTATCCAATGGGCGCGGCGGCTTCCTGGCGGGCAATGTCACGATCAATCGCGGCCGGTTTACGTTGGGCAATGCGGCCACCGCGATTCCTTTGCCGGAAGTGCGTTGGCGCGAGGTCAATCGCCGTGCGGATGAATTGCCGCGTACCGCGCGCAGCACCAGCTGGCAATATCGCATCGATGCCCGCGCACCCTCGCGGATCGATGTGACGGGCCTTGGTCTCGACAGCGAATGGGGCGCGAATATCCAGATTACCGGCACCGTCGATGCGCCGCGCATTTCGGGCCAGGCCGATCTGGTGCGCGGCGGCTATCAATTCGCCGGTCGCCGGTTTGAGCTGGAGCGGGGGCGCATCGTGTTTCGCGGGGACAGCCCGCCCAATCCGACGCTGGATATTCTCGCCGTGTCGGATGTGTCAGATATCAATGCCACGGTGAATGTCGGCGGCACCGCGCTGAAACCCGAAATCCGCTTTGCCTCAGTGCCTGCGCTCCCTGAAGAGGAAGTGCTCTCGCGCCTGATCTTTGGCAGCTCGATTACCGAGATTTCAGCGGCGGAGGCGGTGCAACTCGCTGCGGCCGTGGCCTCGCTGCGTGGTGGTGGCGGGTTGGACCCGATCAACCAGCTGCGCAGTGCCATCGGGCTCGATCGTTTGCGCATCATGGGCGCCGATGCGGCATTGGGCCGGGGCACCAGCATCGCGGCGGGCAAGTACATCACGCGGCGCACCTATGTGGAGATTGTAACCGACGGCAAAGGGTATAGCGCGACGCAGATCGAGTTTCAGATCACGCGCTGGCTGTCATTGTTGTCGAGCATTTCGACAATTGGCCGCGAAAGCGTGAATGCGCGGGTGTCGAAGGATTATTGATGGGGGGCAATTCTCAGCCCCTCCTCTTCAGGGGAGGGGCAGCGAGACTTACGAACTAGTTCGTTAGTCGCAGCGGGGTGGGGTATCTCGGCAGCGGTAACGCTATTGTGACAGACCCCACCCCTACCCCTCCTAAAGGGGAGGGGCTAAATGCTCCTAATTTCACCCCCCATTAACCCTGAATTTCTAAACAAAACCCCGGCGTCGCGCCGCTCCCATACCCCGCGACTCGTGGAGTCAGGCCGTTTAACGCGAAATTAACCTTTTATCTTCATAGATAGTGTGGTTAATGCCACAGACAGCCTCCGATAAGGGGGTCTCCATGAAGGAGGCGTCGGGGGCGGATCGGGTTAAACCAATAAGGGGCTGCCACATGCGGGTGCTTTTGATCGAAGATGAACCGACCACGGCGAAGGCTATCGAGCTGATGCTGTCGACCGAGGGGTTCAATGTCTATTCCACTGACCTTGGCGAAGAAGGCCTCGATCTGGGCAAGCTGTATGATTATGACATCATCCTGCTCGATTTGAACCTGCCGGACATGCACGGCTATGACGTGCTGAAAAAACTGCGCGTTTCCAAGGTGCAGACC
>JBGSTI010000248.1:0-7176 GCA_041736605.1 Sphingomonadaceae bacterium | reverse complement strand
GCGGCGCGTTCGGTCGGCTCGCCGTGCTGGCGCAATGGCGCACCCATGCCCGGCTGGCGATGAAAGTGCATCGCAGCGCCTTTACGCCGCCGCCCAAAGTGATGTCTGCCGTTGTCCATATTGAACCGTCAGCGATGCCTGAAGGCGTCGATCCCAAGCTGCTGGGCCGCGTCACCGAGGCCGCCTTTGGCCAACGCCGCAAAATGCTGCGCCAAAGCCTGAAGGGTGTTTCCGGCGCACTGGCGGCGCTGGAAAGCATTGGCATAGACCCCACCCGCCGCGCCGAAACGCTGGAAGTTGCGGACTTTATCGCGCTGGTTCAGGCGATGGGGCGTCAGTGACACACCAATGTACTCCGGCGCAGGCCGGAGCTGTGGCGATCATGAACTGATGTACGCGCACTATCGCCACCGCTCCGGCCTGCGCCGGAGCACAGCGTCGTATTAACCCGCCTTTTTCACTTGTCGCCAATGGTGCAGCAACGGCTCGGTATAGCCGCTCGGCTGTTCTACGCCCTTGAAAATCAGATCGCAGGCTGCGCGGAACGCCGGGGCATCTTCATTGCCGACCAGCGGTTCATAAAGCGGATCACCGGCATTCTGGCCATCCACCTTGGCGGCCATGCGGCGCAGGCTGTCCATCACCTGATCCTTGGTGCACACGCCGTGCAGCAGCCAGTTGGCGATATGCTGGCTGGAAATGCGCAGCGTTGCGCGGTCTTCCATCAGACCGACATCATTGATGTCTGGCACCTTGGAGCAGCCAACACCCTGATCGATCCAGCGCACCACATAGCCCAAAAGCCCCTGCGCATTGTTGTCCAGCTCCTCGCGGATTTCTTCTGCTGACCAATTATGGCCCTGTGCCAAGGGAATGGACAATAGCGGGTCAAGGCCGGGAATCGGCATCGCCGCCACTTCCTTTTGCCGGGCGAACACGTCAACGGCGTGATAATGCATCGCGTGCAACGTCGAGGCAGTGGGGGATGGTACCCAGGCCGTGTTTGCGCCAGTCATCGGATGGGCAATTTTCTGCTCCACCATATCGCGCATCATATCGGGTGCGGCCCACATCCCCTTGCCGATCTGGGCGCGGCCCGAAAGGCCATGTTTCAGTCCAATGCCAACATTGCGCGCTTCATAAGCCTGGATCCAGTCGCTGGATTTCATCGCGCCTTTGCGTAGCATAGCGCCGGCCTGCATAGACGTGTGCATTTCATCGCCCGTGCGATCCAGGAAGCCGGTATTGATGAACACGATCCGGTCCTTCACCGCATGGATGCAGGCCGCCAGATTGGCCGATGAGCGGCGCTCCTCGTCCATCACACCCACTTTGATCGTGTGACGCGGCAGGCCCAGCAAATCCTCGACGGCATCGAACAGCGCGTTGGTGAACGCGCATTCGGCGGGGCCGTGCATCTTGGGCTTGACGATATAAATCGAACCGGTGCGGCTGTTGCGCAAGGGGCCAAGGCCCTTCACGTCATGCATCGCAATTGCGCTGGTCAGCACAGCATCCATGATGCCTTCGGGAATTTCGCTGCCATCCGCCAGCAGGATCGCCGGATTGGTCATCAAATGGCCGACATTGCGCACGAACAACAGGCTGCGCCCCTTTAGCGTCAGCGCCGAGCCATCAGGCAGCGTCCATTCGCGGTCGCTGTCCAAAGCGCGGGTCATGGTCTTGCCGCCCTTTTCAAAGCTGGCGACCAGATCACCGCGCATCAGGCCCAGCCAGTTGCGATAGGCATTGGTCTTGTCTTCGGCATCCACCGCCGCGACCGAATCTTCCATGTCGACAATCGCGGTGAGCGCGGCCTCTAGCAGCACATCGGCGACACCGGCCTTGTCGGTGCGGCCAATCGCGGATTCGCGGTCCACCACCACTTCGATATGCAGGCCATTGTGGCGCAGCAACAGCGAGGCCCCTCGGGTTGCGACCAATTGCGCAGGATAGGCTAGCACGGGCGCATTGCCATCCCAATCGGCCCAACTGCCCGACGCCAGCGGCACGGCTTTGTCGAGAAAGGCGCGCACAGCCACGATCACATGGCCACCGCGCTCGGCATCATAACCACCGGGCTTGGCAGGCGGCGCATCCAGCGCATCGGTGCCATAATAGGCGTCATACAGGCTGCCCCAACGCGCATTGGCGGCGTTCAGAACAAACCGGTCATTGAGCGACGGCACCACCAGCTGCGGTCCGGCCATAGTTGCGATTTCGGCGTCGACATTTTCCGTGCCAATCTGGAAGGCGGCAGGTTCGGGGACCAAATAGCCAATCTCACGCAGGAACGCCTGATACGCGCCTTGATCCAGCTTCTGGCCTTTGCAGGCGCCGTGCCAATCGTCGATCAGGCTTTGCAAGCGATCCCGCTCTGCCAGCAGCACCCGGTTTTCTGGCACAAAGCGCGCGCAAATATCGGCGAAACCCTGCCAGAACGCAGCCTTATCCAGCCCCAAAGGCGCCAGCACATCGCCATCGACAAAGGCCGCCAATGCGCCATTAACCTGCAGTCCAGCGCAATTTACCCGATCAGTCATGCAATCCCCATATCATTTGGCGCACCGCCCAGCAGCGGCATCGCGTATCGAATCAGCTAAGCCGCTATAAGGGCTTTCGCACAGGACCTGGGGAGGTTGTAGAGCCTATGGCGCAGCGGCCTATGCGTGGCAAGACTGGATAAACACGCAGCGTGCGTATAGGACGGTTGCCTATGAAACCAGTCACCACCCAGGAACAGGCCGCGCTTGACCGGATCGACCAGCAGGCGATGCTTGATCAGGTGCTAAATTGGGCCGCAATCAATACGGGTACGCGCAATCTGCCGGGGCTTGCTGTGCAAGCGGCAAAGCTGGCCGATGCGTTTGGCGCGCTGCCCGGCGCAATCACATTGGAAGCACCAGCCCCCGTCACTGCGATCAGCCGTGATGGTGCGGAAGTGCCCATCGGCCATGGCCAGCATCTGGTGCTGCGCGTTCGCCCTGATGCGGTGCAGCGGGTGTTGCTGACGGGGCATATGGATACGGTTTTTGCCGTTGATCATCCGTTTCAAGCGATCCAGTGGCGCGAGACTGGTGTGATCAACGGACCCGGCACGGCGGATATGAAGGGCGGCATTGCGGTGATGCTGCACGCACTGATGGCGTTTGAGGCCAGCCCTTTTGCCGCGGCGCTGGGTTATGACGTGATGATCAATAGCGATGAGGAAACGGGTTCGCTGTCGTCTGCGCCATTGATTGCCGCACTGGCCAAGGGCAAGATCGCTGCGCTTACTTATGAGCCTGCGTTACCCGATGGCACCTTGGCCGGAGAGCGCGGCGGCAGCGGCAATTTCGCGATCATTGTGCGCGGGCTTTCAGCGCATGCTGGACGCAATCCTCAAGATGGCCGCAACGCCTTGGTCGCAGCGGCAGATCTGGCAGTGGCGCTAAATGCGCTGACCAGCGAAACCCTGTCCGTCAATCCCGCGCGGATCGAGGCGGGTAGCGCGAATAATGTTGTCCCGGATCTGGCGATTTTGCACGTCAATTTCCGGCCCAAAACGCCTGATGCTGTGGTTGACGCTCTGGCCGCACTGGAACGCCTTATCGCCGATGTGGCGCACCGCCATGATGTCCATATCCACCATCATGGCGGCATGACTCGGCCCCCAAAACCGATTGATCCGGGCGCACAAAAGCTGTTCGATCTGGTGCGCGATTGCGGCGCAGCTCTTGGCCTGCCCATCGCATGGCGCGCAACGGGAGGCGTATGTGATGGCAACAACATCGCTGCCTGCGGCGTGCCGGTCATCGACACCATGGGCGTGCGCGGCGGCGCAATTCACAGCGCCGATGAATTTATGATCGTGGAAAGCCTTGCCGAACGCGCCCGGCTGTCTGCGCTCACCCTGATGCGGCTGGCCCAAAATGGCCTTGATGCACTTCCCTTCATAAAACAAGAGGATCGGCCATGACGTTCATTGTTCGCGCAGCAAAGCCCAGCGATTTGCAGGCGCTCTATGAAATGGCCAAGCGCACCGGCGGAGGCTTTACCAACTTGCCGCCCGACAAGCCTGCCTTGTCAGCCAAGCTAGATCTCTCTGCCCAGGCTTTTGGCCGGACCGATGATGCTATCGACAATGATCTGTTCGTGTTCGTGCTGGAAAATACCGCCACAGGCGAAGTGCGCGGCACGTGCCAGATTTTCAGCCGCGTCGGGCAGAAATGGCCCTTTTACTCCTATCGCGTCGGCGTGTTGACTCAGCATAGCGTCGAGCTTGACCGCACGTTCCGCGCGGAAATGCTGTCGCTCACCACCGATCTGGAGGGCTCGACCGAAGTCGGCGGCCTGTATCTGCATCCCGGCGAACGCTCTGGCGGCTATGGCATGTTAATCGCGCGCAGCCGCTATCTGTTCATCCGCCAGCACCGATCGCGTTTTGCCGATCGTATCCTTGCCGAATTGCGTGGCGTGATTGATGAGGCGGGCGGTTCCCCGTTCTGGGACGGGGTTGCCGGGCGCTTTTTCGGGATGAATTTTCAGGACGCCGATGAATTTAATGCCCGGCGCGGTAACCAGTTCATTGCCGATCTAATGCCAAAGCACCCGGTCTATATCGCCATGCTGCCCGAAAGCGCGCGCGCCGTTATCGGCTTGCCCCATCCATCAGGCCGCGCAGCGATGCGGATGCTGGAAAATGAAGGCTATGCGTGGGAAAAATATGTCGACATTTTCGATGGTGGCCCCACTTTGACTGCGCGCACCGACACGGTTCGCACCATTCGCGAGGCGCAGGATTCGGTGATCACCGCCATTGGACAAGGCGATGGCGAAACGGCCGAAAAGGTGCTGGCCTCATGCGGCAATCTGGGCGATTTCCGGTCCTGCTTTGCCTGGATTGAACGCACCGATGGCGGCTTATTGCTCGATGAAGAGGCCGCCGCTTTGCTGAATGTCGGCATTGGCGACAGCATCACGCATATCGCGCGCTGGTGATCGATCATGGCCCTTACCGAAATCAACTTTGACGGCCTGATTGGCCCCAGCCACAATTATGCAGGCCTCAGCCTTGGCAATATCGCTTCGTCCAGCAATGCCGGGCAAGTCTCGCGACCGCGCGAAGCGGCGTTGCAGGGGCTGGACAAGATGCGCTCTAATGCTGCTTTGGGGCTGGCGCAGGGCTGGTTCATGCCCCTGCCCCGGCCCAATGACGGCTGGCTCAAGGCGCTGGCGACCGATCTGGATAATGCCCCGCCTGCTCTGCGCGCAGCGGCTTGGTCCGCCTCGTCGATGTGGACCGCCAATGCCGCCACGGTGTCACCTGCGCCCGATACGCTGGACGGGCGCTGCCATTTGTCTGCCGCCAATCTGGTGACGATGCCGCATCGCAGCCATGAATGGCCCGATACGCTGCGCCAATTGCAATTGGCCTTTGCCGATAGCGCGCATTTCGCCGTCCATGGCGCCGTGCCCGCGCCCTTTGGCGATGAAGGCGCGGCCAATCATATGCGCATGGCCATTTCCCATGATGCGCCGGGGCTGGAAATTTTCGTCTATGGGCGCAGCGGCGGCGCCTTTCCGGCGCGCCAACATGAACAGGCCAGCCGCGCCATCGCCCGCCAGAACGCCGTGCCCGATGATCGCGTGCTGTTTATCGAGCAGGCCCCCGAAGCGATTGCCGCAGGCGCATTTCATAACGACGTGGTGGCAGTGGCGAATGAGCGGGTGCTGTTCTGTCACGAACAGGCCTTTGCCGAGCCCGACGCCGCCTATGCCGCCATTCGCACGCGGTTGCCCGAAGCGGAAATCATTGTCGTTCCGGCCAATCGTGTAAGCTTGGCCGACGCGATCAGCAGCTATTTGTTCAACGCCCAATTGGTGACTTTACCGGATGGCGCAGGCATGGCGCTGATCGTGCCTGCCGAGGTGCCAGACAATGTGGCCGTCTGGGGTTGGCTTGCAGAAATGCTGGCAGGCAACGGCCCGATCCGTCAGGTCATCCCGGTCAATGTGCGCCAGTCGATGGCCAATGGCGGCGGCCCGGCCTGTTTGCGGCTGCGCGTGGTGTGTGATCCGGCTGCCGTCGATCCGCGCTTTTTGGTGACACCGGGCAGGCTCGACACCGCATCGGCCATTGTCGCGCACTATTGGCCCGAAACTATTGCGCCGGAGGATTTGACACAGGCCGCTTTGCGCCGCGATATCGTTGCTGCCAGGTTACAGCTTTTGGACGCGCTCGATCTGGCACAGCTGGCTTGACGGCGTGTCGGGCAGGTTTACACTTAACCCTTTGCTAACCATGTTTGGATGCGTGTTTTCGCATTTGGCATGGTCGTTGCTAGGTGTAAAATATGTTCACAAAGATCCGCCGCCTGTTTGTCATCAAAACGCGCATTGAAGCGTTCCTGATCATCTATGCCTTGGCGTTGGGCGCGGTGGAACGCGGCAAGGTCTATCTCGATCTGTATCCCGGCTATGGCGGCTGGATGCTGTTTCTGGCCTGCACAGGCGCCATCTTCATGGCGGGTGCCAAGATCATCGACGCGCTGTCTTATGAGCGCGCCTATGGGCCGATTTCCTGATCTCAAAATAAAAGGAAAGTGGGACGCTTCTGTTGCCCGGTGCGCCCCGTACCGCTGAATTCCCTTCTGTTGCCCGGTGGGTTCAACCGCGCTGTTACCTCAATATCCTTGGCCGTTAGGCCGCTGGATTATGCTGCAAGAGCGAGTGCTTCGTTATCGTTGGCACTTGTGAGTTTTGAGCCTTGAACGGGTTACTCAGCCCGGATGAAAACATCGCTTTTCAATACACGTCGATCCTAGTTCGGCCCCGTCATGCGCCCCGATTCCCCGCTGTTACGCCATGGGATCGAGACAAATGGTGGAGCCGCCGGGTACCGCCCCCGGGTCCGCTGCATCTATTGCACGCTGAAATTTATCATCATATCCGGTCGAAACCGGCAGGTTCGATATAGCGATGAATTGCTGAATGAAAAGAGACCAGCGCGCAATTCCTTCAAATCACGCGCCAATCTCTTTCATGGCATCACGCCTTTTTGCGCAGTTCGTCCCGGATTTCAGCCAGCAGTTCGACTTCGCTGGGGCCAGCAGGCGCTGCATCAGCCGGTTTGCGCATCTTGTTGACCGAGCGGACGATCAGGAAGATCACAAACGCCAGGATCAGGAAATTGAT
>JBGSTI010000247.1:0-9455 GCA_041736605.1 Sphingomonadaceae bacterium | reverse complement strand
CAACCATCGGCGTTTGCTGGAGCCAATCGGCAACATCCCGCCCGCCGAAGCCGAACAAAAATACTACGCCATGCTGGACGATACCGCCATGGCAGCATAACTTAAACCAAATGGCCTCCGGCAATCCCGGGGCGGTTCAGTACAGATTGACGACGAACTTCCACTCGCGAAACCGAGTACCCCAGTGTGCTTTCGCCCCTCGAAAATCCTCGTCGATCTTCGCGAGAGCGTCGTCGACGTTTGTTTGCCCGTAGCGAGGACCGTAGCATTGGTAGACGGTGCCGGTAGAGATTCGAAAGCCGTCACATTTCAAGTCGCCGCGTCGCCCCATAGGAATGGTGGGCGTGAAGTCTTCATGCCAGAGCGACTTCGCAATTGACTGAAACCGTGTCTCGAATGCGTCACCCTCAAGATCCTTGAGTTCCGATTCGGCGCGGAGGCGCTGCCATTCCCAATCAAATCCATCCATTTGCGGTGTGTCCCTCATGGTAATGATCTATCGATTGGAGGAGCGGTTGTCGAATGTTTCAGATGGCAGGCCGGTTTGTGCCTGGAACGCGAAACTACCGAGTTTTTTGCATCCGACTGCCCGATACGACATTCACCCAACAGCCAATCTTGCTCGTCCCATGCCTATGCTCACTGTCATTCAGAACGTCCGGTGTTCGGCTAAAAGCCGCCCTTTCGAAGTCGGCCAGCGAACGATAGCTTTGTCCCAATCCCAGTCATTTTTGCTCGCTTGCTCAAAAGTGAATGTACGACCACTTTGGAAGAGCTGATTGTGATCCGGGAACGTCCGCAATGTTGGCGTGTTCTGTCAGGCAGCTTTCGACGAAGAAATTTCAAAAGCAAACGTCATTTGCTGCAATCGAATTTGTCCACATGGACTAGGCAGATGCTCGGATATGTCTAACATTCGAAATAGCCAAATTTCAAAACGGCCAATTCCTATATAGAGTATATATCTAACGTATATTCTATAGATAATTCAGTAACGTATCTCTTGCTAATCCATGATCATGGCAATTGGTGAGACTGTCGTGGTTGGACACAGGACAACTACCCCCGGCGGCGAGCGATGGTTTTTCGCTCAATTGCCAGAGGCAGTCCGGTCCGTTCAAGCATGATGGCAATTGGAGCCGACCGCCGCAGAAGGACGCTTCCGGGCGAGGGATCGCCGGATGCTTGGTGGTTGCTTACGACGCTGTTCCCCGCGCCGCCGGTCGCCCCTCCACCTTTCGGACTAGGCTTTCCATATGACCGGCCCCCCTGGTATGGATTTGCGATCCCGCCGCCAGTGTATTGAGCCCCCCGGCGGGAAAGCCCGGTCATGCAACCGGGATAGAGTGATGGATCAGGTGGCGTCGCCTTCGATCAGCGCGCGAAGGCTGCGGGCGGTAATCAAGGTGCGCTTGCCGACCTTGCGGGATTCCAGCCGTCCGCTTTTCATCAGTTCGTAAAGATAGGTTCGCCCGATGCTGCTTACCTTGCACGCTTCACTGACCGAATAGGCCAATGGGGCAAGGGCATCGGGGTTTTTGGATTGAGATTGCATTTTGCCTCCGAACATTGCCCGGACGTTGGCGGGCATGATCGGATCATATCTCGGCAAACGGCCCAATTCGCCGACAGTTAATCTCGTTTATTCTTAGGTGGATTTTTCGCAGGCTGAGACCGGACCTGGTTAATCCCCCATGCCAGCCTGCGGCGCTGACTTTCCAATGCTTTGCCAGTCAATTTGGGATCAGTAAGACCGTTGGCAATTGCCGTGCTTGCGCGAGAATCGCCCGCCGCAATTAGGCGCAGTGCCTCAGCTATCTGTGCCCGCTCCCAATCATTTGATGGCCCAGGCGGACGACCAGCCCGCCGTTTTGGTACACCCGCAAGGTTGTGCAGGAGGACGTCGGCGTCTTTGCGCGGAATTCGAACGGCGCTGAACTCCGTTAAAATATGTTCGACGTTCACATACTCAAATTCCACTGACGAGATCGATCCCGAAACCCAGTCGATCTCAATCCATTCCTCAGGCAGGTCGTCTTCCTTGAGTTTATCGTCTCGGTATGAGGTCATATCGCCTTTCACTTCGCCCGATTCTCGCCAATAATGTATCGGCACTGGCTGTGGATGCACGTCACGAGGAAGGCGCTCCACTTTATCATGGTCTGGGAAGGTAAACTGGCGTCTATATCCAGCAGCGTGCAGGCCGCCTTTTAGCAATTCCAGCATAGCCTCTGCGGCCTTCATTTCATCAATGCCTTGTCGGGCGATCGCTTCAAAAAACTCGCCAAAATACGTCCATTTATTGCGGTCATTGTTTGCCATGATTCACCTTCACCAGACGTAAAAGGCCTAACGATATCCGCCATTTGACCTGCGAACTGGAAAGCTCCGAATTCCCCCGAAAGGGGCCTTGCGATGCCGGCCGGGAGTCCAGCTCCCTCAATCCAAAGGCTCGTCTATTTCGCGCATGATCCTGTCCGTTTCGTCCAGAATTTTGATAACGCGCTGATAGTGGCGGATGTCGTCCCAGCTAGAGCTTATTAATTTCGGCAAGATAGGCGGTGACATCCATCGGCGCGCGCGTTCCTTCAATCGGCAAGCCCATGGCTTAACCCGTCCGCCAACTGCCGCCAAGGTCCGATTATGCCGCTTATCCCCCGCTTTGGTTCCCCAAAACCGGGATAGGGTCACTTGCCCGCGCCGGTTGCCTTGCGCCCATTGATAGGCACAACGTCCGCGCCCTTGCGCAGCGTGTCCAGATGGTCGCTCCACCATTGGGCCATTTTCACCCGTTCGTCCCAATGCGCCCCGCGATGATAGGCGGCGCGCACCTTGTCCTTGTCGCCATGGGCCAGCGCGCGTTCAATGGCGTCCGGGTTCCACTTGCCGCTTTCGTTCAGCAGGGTGGATGCCATCGCCCTGAACCCGTGGGCGGTCATTTCATCGCTGGTATAGCCCAGCCGCCGCAGGCTGGCGTTCAGGGTGTTCTCACTCATCGGGCGGGTGCGCGTGCGGATTGAGGGGAACACATAGCCAGACGGGCCTGAAATCGCCTGCACTTCGCGCAAAATGTCCACAGATTGCCGCGATAGGGGTATGGCGTGTAATTTTCGCGATTTCGTCTTTTCCGCTGGCAAGGTCCACAGCGCCCCGTCCAGATCAATCTCGCCCCATTCGGCATGGCGCAGTTCCCCCGGCCTCACAAACACATGCGGGGCCAGTTGAAGGGCGTAACGGGCCAGCCCCTGCCCTTCATATTCGTCTATGGCGCGCAAGAACGCCCCTACGCCCGCAGGGTCTGTAATGGCGGCATAATGGGTTACCGTGGGCGCAGTGAGTGCGCCGCGCAGATCGCGGGTCGGGTCCGATGCCAGCCGCGCTGTTGCCACGGCATAGCGGAACACGGCCCCAGCCAGTTGCAGACTGCGCCGTGCGCTTTCCAGCTTGCCCTTGCCCTCAATCCGCCGGACGGCACTTAGCACGTCTGCCGGTTCAATCTCGCCAATGGGCAGCTTGCCGATTGAGCCGCAGACCAATGACAACAGATACTCGCTGCGAACAGCCGTTGCGGGTGCCCAGCCCTTCACGCCATCGCGCCGCCGCTTTTCGCAATATTCAGCGCAGATCGCATTGAACGTATCCGCCGCTTGCAGACGTGATCGCACCTTGTCGCGTTGCTTTTCACGCGAAGGGTCTTTGCCAAGGGCTATCAGTTCGCGCGCCTCTTCACGCCGCCGCCGCGCCTCACCCAATCCGATTTCAGGATAGGGGCCAATGGCCAGCAGCTTTTCCCTGCCATCCATCCGGTATTTCAGCCGCCATAGCTTGCCCCCGGCGGGTGTCACCAACAAGAACATGCCCATGCCATCGGCCAGCTTGATTGGCTTTGCCCCCGGCTTCGCGTTGCGGATTGCTACATCTGTAAGCGCCATGATTTCAGCCTTTCCGGGGCTATACCCCCATAATACCCCCAGCCGTGGGGGTATCGATATGGCTATTTTGCATATACCCCCCAATCATACCCCCAAAGTCGAGTGACTATAGACGGCAAAGGGCGAACACTTGCGAACAGCTAAGCGTAGAATATGGCGGATTTCAGGGGTTTGTACAGACTGTAACGAACGTCAATGAACAGGGAAGTGGAGCGGGTGAAGGGAATCGAACCCTCGTATTCAGCTTGGGAAGCTGCTGCTCTGCCATTGAGCTACACCCGCATCATGGCGCTGAATCTCAGCCGCCGATCAAGGGATTGGGCCTTGCCACAGCGTGGGGGGAAAGGTCAACCGCCGCGCTGATCATCGCGCCGCTATTCCCCCGGTGCGCGGGCCTTGATTGCCATCGCGTGAACCCGCTCACCCGGAATGTCGCCCAGCGCCTTGTTGACCATGCGCTGGCGCATCACGCGGTTCACCCCAGCAAAGGCGGCGGCGGTGATTTCCACGGTAAAGTGCGATTCGCCGCTGCCATCATCGCCGCTATGGCCATGATGCCGCGCGCTGTCGTTGATCACCGCCAGATGCTCTGGCGCAAAGGCGGCGTTTAGCAAATTTTCGATTTCCTGCTGGACTGGACCGGCGGCCATTTCATCCCCATATGGCGGAACCAAGCCCGCCCCTTTCCTATGCGTCCTATGCTATGCCCGACCCCGTTCGGCAAGCCGGACCTTTTGAGCCTATAGACCCAGCAAGTCCTGACCGTGAGCCAATCATCCCCCCGCCCATCCCGTTTCCATGGCCGTGTTGGCGATGGCCAGAAACCCTGCGCTGTGCCCGGTTGCGACGAGGCGGGCGATTATCGCGCGCGCGGCGATGGCCCGGATCGCCCCGATCAGCCGCCGGTATGGCGCTGGCTGTGCCTGGAGCATGTGCGTGAATTTAACGCAGGCTATAATTATTTTGCCGGAATGACGCCGGACGAGATTTTCGATGCCCAGCGCCCGATTGCCGGATGGGAGGCGGAAAGCCGTGCCTTTACCCGCGCCGATGCGTCGCGCAGCCCGCGCTGGTCCGATTTTGCCGATCCTTTGGACGCGATTGGCGCGCGCTTTCGCGCCAACATGGCCGAACGCGCCGCCACCCGCGCCGCATCATTCCGCGCTGATGGAACGATGCTGTCCCCCGAAGATGCTGCCGCGCTCAAGGTCTTGGGGCTGGATGGCAATGCTGATCGCCGCGCCATCCGCCGCGCCTATGCCGAAAAACTGCGCCTCTATCACCCAGACCGCAATGGCGGCGACCGCGCGCATGAGGCAGCCTTAGGCCAGGTGGTAGAGGCGTATCAGCGGCTGAAAAACAGCAAGGATTTTGGCGGCTAAACCCGCCGCCTAAACTCTGGGCCCCGCACATCCAAATACCGCACCATCCGGGTCGATGGCAACAAAACTATATTCTCCGCCGGGAATTTCCGTTGGCTCCTGCAATATCCTGCCCTTGTTTTCCGCCACAAACCGCGCACCGGCATCGATATCGGCAATGCGGAAATAGGTGGTCCAGCTGCTCATCGGCATGCCAGGCATCAGCGGCATGACCGCGCCGACGCCAAACGCGCCGCCCGCGATGTTGATGAACTCATATTGGCCCAGATCGCCCATATCCATGCCGCCCGCTGCCTCGAAACCAAACAGATCGGCCAGGAACGCCTTGGCGGCATCGGGATCGCTGCTCGCCAGCTCGTTCCAACCAGCATGGCCAATATGCGGCTCCAGCGCGGCAAAGGCGGTGCTGGGTTCATCCGACGCACCGCGCATCACGTAAAACATGCCAGCAGCAGGGTGCATCAGCATCGCCATGCGGCCAACATCGGGCACATCAAAGGCAGGAAGCTGCAATTCTGCGCCGCCCGCCACTGCCTTGGCCACCGCTGCATCGACATCATCGACGCCAAAATAGGGCAGCCAGCACGGCATAGCGCCCTGATCGCACATCTCTGTCGTCAGCGGCAGCATCCCGCCAATCGCCGCATCGCGCTGCATCGCCAGATAATAATCCATGCCCGGCATCGCGGCATCGACCACCTGCCATCCGATCAGCCCGCTGTAAAATGCCTGTGCGCCGGATAAATCGCGGGTGAGCAATTCATACCAGATCGGCTCGCCATGTGTGTTCATACGCTCGCTCATTGACCTTCTCCCAGAATGACCAGGGGTTCAAACCCGCCAAAGATCATGCGCTTGCCATCAAAGGGCATGTTCATATCCATTTCGGCCATGCGCGGATCGGCCATCATCTTGTCATGGCTGCCATCGCAGGTTTCGCGATCGGGCCAGGTGACCCACGAGAAAACGATCTTTTCCCCCGCCTCGGCCTTTACCGCCATGCGCATATCCGTGGTCTTGCCATCAGGCACGTCGACTTCCCAGCACTCCACCTGGCTGAGCGCGCCGTAATCCTTGGCGATAGCCCAGAAACTCTCGGCCACTTGCTTGTAGGCCGCCTTGTTGCCTTCCGGCACCGCCAGCAAAAATCCGCTTACATACATGGTGGGTCTCCTCTCCTCTTGCCCCGATTATTCAGGCCGATTGCTCGCATAAGGCGGCCAGTTGCACGGCGCAGGCCTGCCAGCCTTCGATAAAGCCCATATCGGCATGCGACTGCATGGCCTCTTGTGTCCAATGGCGCGCGGTGGCGGTATAGCGCGTGCCGTCGCCCTCGCCCGCGATCTCCCAGCAGCCAACCATGAACGGCCCGCAGGGAATGAACTTGCCGGTTTCATCCAGCATCAGCGCATCGGTGGATACGAACCGCACGCCGGGCGTTACCTCCAGGAATATGCCGCCATGTTCATGACGTTCGCCCTCTGGGCCGTGCATCACCACCTGGGTAGAGCCACCGGCGCGCCAGTCTTGCACGATGAATTCCGCGCGCCACGGCACCGGGCACCACCATTCCTCGATCCGCCGCGTCATAACATCCCACACATGGGCAGGCGGCGCCGCGATATATTGCGTTACGGAAAGGGCGTTGTCGTCGGTTGCCATGGATCACCTCGCACGATCATGCACTCTTTGCGCCATTATCATCGCAATTGGATGACAGCACCGAGTCATTATTCCATTATGGGCACCAGCTTAAACGCTGCACGATTGAAGTCCAGCAACGGGTGACGCCATTTCTTCGTCCTCCCCCCTCTCCAAAATCCCACCCGCACCGTCAAATCGCTTGCGGCACCTAATCCATTTCATTAGGCAACGGATCACCATGACCATGACCCAAGATTCCGCCGCTGCCGCATCGGGCACCACCGTCCTCGCCGCTCCTGATATTTTCATGAATGCTCGCGATTTCGGCGTGCCGATTGATATGCAAATCCCCGCGTTCAGCGTGGCGGATGAACGCGTGCCCGATCTGGACGAAGGCTCTGTTTTCGATCCCGATACCCCGCTGGCGATTCTGGCGGGTTTTGCGCATAATCGCCGCGTCATGGTGCAGGGCTATCATGGCACCGGCAAATCGACGCATATCGAACAGGTGGCCGCGCGCCTCAAATGGCCGTGCATTCGCATCAATCTGGATGCGCATATCAGCCGTATCGACCTGATCGGCCGCGATGCGATTGTGCTGCGCGATGGCGTGCAGGTGACCGAGTTTCGCGAAGGCCTTCTGCCATGGGCGCTGCAAACGCCGACCGCATTGGTATTCGACGAATATGATGCCGGCCGCCCCGATGTGATGTTCGTGATCCAGCGCGTGCTGGAAACCGAAGGCAAGCTGACTCTGCTCGATCAGAACCGCGTTATCCGCCCCGATCCCAATTTCCGCCTGTTCGCCACTGCCAACACCGTCGGCTTGGGCGATACCAGCGGCCTCTATCATGGCACGCAACAAATCAACCAGGGCCAGATGGACCGCTGGAACATGGTGGTGACGCTCAACTATCTGCCCGCAGCGGTTGAGGCTGATGTGGTGCTGAGCAAAGTGGGCCAGACCGACAAACAGGTCGTCGCCAATATGGTGAAGGTTGCTGACCTGACCCGCAGCGGCTTTATCAATGGCGATATCTCGACGGTGATGAGCCCGCGCACGGTGATCAGCTGGGCGCAGAATGCCGCGATCCTTGGCGATATCGGCTTTGCCTTCCGCCTCTCGTTCCTCAACAAATGCGATGAGAGCGAGCGGATGCTGGTGGCCGAATATTATCAGCGCGTGTTCGGCAAGGATCTGCCCGAAAGCATCATCGGCGGCTGATTCAAGGCGTCATGGGCGGCGCAGAACCCGGCCGCCCACTTATTCAAAAATTCGATAAGCCAGACCAGAATTGGTTGTTTGACGACTCATGTTGGCGCCGCCTAGACGGGGCAGGCCAATTTCGTTCAACTCCATTTTGAAGAGGATTATCCATGGCTATCATCGGTTCCGCGCTCAAACCGTTCACCACGCAATCGTACAAGGGCGGCAAGTTCGTCGAAGTGTCCGACGCCGACGTGAAGGGCAAATGGGGCGTATTCTTCTTCTATCCCGCAGATTTCACCTTCGTCTGCCCGACCGAGCTGGAAGACCTGGCCGATCAATATGCCGAACTGCAAGGCATGGGCGTCGAAGTTTATGCCGTGTCGACCGACACGCATTTCAGCCACAAGGCATGGCATGACAGCTCGCCCGCCATCGGCAAGATCAACTATCACATGCTGGGCGACCAGAATCACGACATCTCGAACAATTTCGGCGTGTTGCGCGAAGGCGTGGGCCTGGCCGATCGTGCGACGTTCGTGGTTGATCCCGATGGCATTATCCAAGTCATGGAAATCACCTGCGAAGGCGTTGGCCGCAATGCCGCAGAATTGGTCCGCAAGATCAAGGCGGCGATCTATGTGCGCAACAATCCCGGCCAGGTGTGCCCGGCCAAGTGGGAAGAAGGCGGCGAGACGCTGGCTCCCTCGATCGATCTGGTTGGCAAGATCTGATCCTGCGGGATCAAATCTTGTGACGGATAACTGACCTTACCCTGTACCCCGGAGCCGGACCTTTCCCCCTTTTCAGGTCCGGCTCCACCCCTTCCCCCCGAATAATCCCAGCCTGCCCCGTTCTGCGCCCAAGCGCGGAGGCGAAGGCATGCGCCCGAAAGAGACCGACCATGCTTGATGCTGCCACCACCGCCCAATTAAAGGCCTATCTCGCCAATTTGCGCATCCCTGTGGAGTTGGTTGCGACGCTGGATGACAGCGCCAAATCGGCCGAAATGCGCAGTCTGGTCGAAACCGTCGCGGCGCAATCTGATCTTTTGAGCGCGCGCTATGATGGCAGCGCGGCCCGCGTACCCAGCTTTGCAATCCGCCGCGCCGATGGCCGGGGTGAAACCCATTTTGCGGGCATGCCTTTGGGCCATGAATTCACCTCACTGGTGCTGGCGCTGCTCCACATGGGCGGCCACCCACCTAAGGAAGAGGCCGATCTGCTGGACTCGGTAAAGGCGCTGGACGGCGAATTTCGCTTTGAGACCTTCTTCTCGCTATCATGCCA
>JBGSTI010000099.1:0-11426 GCA_041736605.1 Sphingomonadaceae bacterium | reverse complement strand
TTGATACCGCTATCGCTGCCGTTCATGTGGCTGGTTACCTTGGGCGTGCGCGGCCATCGAATGTATGATCACGCGATTTTCGTCACCTATTCGATCAGCTTCATGTCGCTGCTGGTCATCGTTTTGGTGCTGTTGGAAATGACCGGGATTGATCAGGGCCTATTATGGTCGCTGGGCGGGCTTTATGCGCTGATCCACCTCTATCGCCATTTGCGCCACAGCTATGGCCGTAGCCGCATCGGCACATTTTTCCGCTTGATGCTGTTATTGACCAGCATCAGCATTGTGGTGGTGCTGTTCATGGCGTTCCTGCTGGCCACAGGGTTGATGTGATAACAATGCTGTGGTCATGCCCGCGAAGGCGGGCATCCATCATCGGTGGGCGAGGCCGCATCGGCAGGTGATGGATCTCCGCCTGCGCGGGGATGACGAACAGTTAAAAATCTGAACGTGGACCCCGACTTTCGTCGGGGTACGCCCTCAGGCGGTTACCGCATCACCCAGAAACAGCCGCTTCACATCCTCGGCCAAGCGCGCCGGGCGCAGCGATGTGGCATCAAGGCAGCACCAGCTGGATTTCACCTCGGCCAACACCGTTTCGCCGCGGCGGATCACCGTGTCGTAAAAGGCGCGCGTGCCCTGCACCTTTTCCAAGATCACCGTGGCAATCACCTGATCATCCAGAAAGGCCGGCTTACGATAGGTAATTTCATGCTTCAGCGCGACCCACAGATGCGCGGCGGCCGTGGTCGGCGGGGCCACGCTGTTCCAATGGGCCAGCACCGCATCCTGCACCCAGGACAGATAATGGGCATTGTTGACATGGCCCATGAAATCAATGGCGTCGGTGGCGACCTGAATCGCGTGATCGTGGCGGTTGCTCATATCTGCTTACATTAGTGTCAATGTGTTACAATTCAAAGACCTTTGACGGTCACATGTGTCAGCTCTGCGACAGGGCCTTGCGCGCCATGCCCTCAAAGGCGGGGTCAAGCGGCGCGGGTTCCATCGTGACCTTGGCCTCCAGCGCATCGGCAATGGCGGTAAGCGCCGCGATCCGCCCGGACTTTTTGTTGTTGCCATCCACAATGATCCACGGCGCCCAGCGCGTATCGGTGAGCTTGAACATGTCGTGCATGGCTTTCAGATAGTCATCGCGCCGCGCGCGGTTGCGATAATCATCCTCGCCGGTTTTCCAGCGTTTCCACGGATTATCCAGCCGGTCGATCAGGCGCTTGTCCTGTTCCTTTTGCGTTACATGCACGAACAGCTTGATGATATTGGTGCCGCTATCCGATTGCTGCGCTTCGAACTCGTTGATTTCGTCATAGCCGCGCTTCCAGTCGCGCTCGCTGGCAAAACCCTCGACGCGCTCCACCAGCACGCGGCCATACCAGCTGCGGTCAAACACCGCGATTTCGCGGGTTCCCGGTAAGCGATTCCAGAACCGCCACAGGAAATGCCGGGCCTTTTCCTCAGCGGACGGCGCGGCAATCGGCCAGACCTGGAAATAGCGCGGATCCCAATCTGCGGTCAGCCGCTTGATAATCCCGCCCTTGCCCGCCGCATCCCAGCCCTCCATCAGGATCACACTGCGCGCACCATGGATGATATGCGCCGCCTGAATCCGCGCTAACCGCTCCTGAAGCGCAAGCAAAGCGGCGTCATAATCGCCGTCGAATTTGTCGCCTTTTTCAAAGTCGGATAAGGAAAGGGTCATATGGCGGTCCTTGAAATAGCATCTACTCTCGTCATGCTGAACTCGTTTGACCTACGGTCACTTCGTTCCAGCACCCATCCAGCGGCTCATCCTATGCATGGGATAAAGCCCTGACGTCAGATCATGCGGCAGGATGGACCCTGAAACAAGTTCAGGGTGACGAAGAGATTGAGGCTAAAACAAACCCCTTACCAATTCCTACCGCCCCAACATCGCATTGCGTTCCTCATCCTGCGCCATCGCAGCGCGCCATGATGCGATGCGGCCCAGCGCGCCACGCACCGGGGCGTCTTCCTTTTTCTTGCCAGTCATCGGCATGCGGTGATAAAATTGCTCGGCGACATCACGGTCGCCATAAAATTCGGCGCACACGCCCTGATTGAAAATCAACGAGGGATAATCGGGATAGCGGCTGGCCAGCTCGCCAAACATGCGGCACGCCTCTTGCGGGTTGCGCTTCGTCGCCTTGATCGCCGCTTTGAAAAATGCCTCATCGGGTTTGGGCAGGCTCTTGCGATCTTCGCGGATGCGTTCGGCGGTGCTGCCAAAACCGGGCACAAAGCCGCTGGTCAATTCAGAGGCCACGCTGTCAATCTGGTTGCGAACAATCGTCTCGATATCAGCGGGTTCGTCATCGCCCCGGCACCAGCTGACCTCGTCATTGCGCGGGGCAGTGCGGCTGTGGATCAGCCGCCCATCGCGAACGCGCACGATGCGAATGCTGGCATCCAGCCGGACATTGCGGCGGCGGCAACCGATTTCGACATCTTCCTTGTCACTATCCTCACAGCTTTCCACATCCTTATCGATGCATTCGCGGATGGTGCGTTTGTAACGGCTTTCGTCAACCGTCACCTTGGCCGCGCCGGTCACCACGCCATCGGCGCTATTGGCTGCACGGGCATCGAGTATCTCGAAAAAGCTGTCACCACGCCGGTCATTGAGTTGCGACAGACGCTGTTCCACCACGCGCGCAAGATCAAGGCCATCCTCGCCATCAAACGGTTCCACGGCCATGCGATAGAGCATCGTCACATCGCCATAGGGCGCGGGCGAACCAGTGCTGACGTTAAGCGATTCGGCATGGGCGGTGGCGGGCATCAGGGCTGGAATGAACGCAGCAGCAAACAGCAATGGGCGCATAGAAATGGGGCATCCTGATATGGGAACAGACCGGCGCGACCCTGTTTCTGTGGATCAGACATGCAACACCCCTTGCCACCATGCAAGTGACAAGGGGTGTTATTGTATTTCAAAAACCTTCGTCACC
The DNA here is from genome assembly GCA_041736605.1 of Sphingomonadaceae bacterium. Classification (GTDB taxonomy): domain Bacteria; phylum Pseudomonadota; class Alphaproteobacteria; order Sphingomonadales; family Sphingomonadaceae; genus JBGSTI01. The sequence goes on along the minus strand of JBGSTI010000099.1, from coordinate 8,436 downwards.
CTGAACTTGTTTCAGGGTCCATCCCGCCCAATAACCGTCAGGATGTGGGGCAGGATGGATGCTGGAACGAAGTGACCGCAGGTCAAACAAGTTCAGCATGACGAGCTTGGGTTTTACCCCTTCGGCCCATCCACAACCCGAATACCCAATTCGCGAAGCTGCTTCAGCGTCACCGGCGCCGGCGCGCCCATCAGCAGATCTTCGGCCTTCTGGTTCATCGGGAACACCACGACTTCGCGGATATTGGGCTCATCGGCCAACAGCATCACCATGCGGTCCACGCCGGGGGCCGAGCCACCATGCGGCGGCGCGCCGAATTTGAAAGCGTTGATCATGCCAGAGAAATTGGCGTCCACGTCTTCGCGGCTATACCCGGCGATTTCGAACGCCTTGTACATGATATCGGGGCGATGGTTCCGGATCGCGCCCGACGACAATTCCACGCCATTGCAGACAATGTCATACTGCCACGCCAGAATGTCGAGCGGGTCCATATTTTCCAGCGCGTCCATCTCGCCCTGCGGCATCGAGAACGGGTTGTGGCTGAAATCGACCTTCTTGACGTCCTCATCATATTCGAACATCGGGAAATCGACGATCCAGCACATCTTGAAGACGCCCTGTTCAATCAAGCCCAGCTGTTCACCAACGCGGGTGCGCGCTGCGCCTGCCAGCTTGGCGGCCTGGCCTTCCTTGCCAGCGGCAAAGAAACAGCCATCATCGGGGCCAAGGCCAAGCGCGGCATAGAGCGCCTCCATGCCTTCTGGCCCGTGATTCTTGGCAATCGGCCCGCCAAATTCGCCGCCCTTGCGGGTAACATAGCCAAGGCCGGCATAGCCCTCGGTCTGTGCCCAGCCGTTCATATCGTCAAAGAATTTGCGGCTCTTGTCGGCTGTGCCCGGCGCCGGAATGGCGCGAACCACGCCGCCTTCGGCCACAATCGAGGCAAAGCGGCCAAAGCCCGAGCCTTCAAAATGCGATGACACATCGGTGATGATCAGCGGGTTGCGCAGATCGGGCTTGTCGCTGCCATATTTCAGCATCGATTCGCGATAGGGGATGCGCGGAAATTCGCCCGCCGGGGTGACGCTGCGGCCATTGGCAAATTCTTCGAACACGCCCGCCAGCACCGGTTCGATGGCGTTGAACACGTCATCTTGCGTTACAAAGCTCATTTCGAAATCGAGCTGGTAAAATTCGCCGGGGCTGCGATCAGCGCGCGCGTCTTCGTCGCGGAAACAGGGCGCGATCTGGAAGTAACGGTCAAAACCGGCGACCATCAGCAACTGTTTGAACATCTGCGGCGCCTGCGGCAGCGCATAGAATTTGCCGGGATGCACGCGGCTGGGCACCAGATAATCGCGCGCGCCTTCCGGGCTGCTGGCGGTAAGGATCGGGGTCTGAAACTCGGTAAAGCCCTGATCGACCATACGGCGGCGCAGCGACGAAATCACATTCGCGCGCAGCATCATATTTGCGTGCACTTTTTCGCGGCGCAGATCGAGATAGCGATAGCGCAGGCGGATATCCTCAGGATATTCGGTCTCGCCGAACACCGGCATCGGCAATTCTTCTGCGGCTGAGCGCACTTCGACCTGGCCTGCGCGCACTTCGATGGCGCCCGTAGGCAGCTTGTCATTCACGGTTTCGGCGGCGCGGGCAATCACTTCGCCGGTGATCGTCACCACCGATTCCGCACGCAGCTTTTCCAATACGGCAAAGGCCGGGCTGTCGACATCGGTAACGATCTGGGTCAGCCCATAATGGTCGCGCAGATCGATAAATACCAGATTGCCATGATCGCGGCGGCGATGAACCCAGCCCGAAATGCGAACGGTCTTGCCCACATCATCAGCACGAAGGGCCGCGCAAGTGTGGGTACGATAGGGATGCATTGTATCGCTGTGCATCTGGGGCTTTCCAAATTGGTGGTTTCGTGAAATGGGAAAACAGGGCATTGAAGCCCAAGGCATTGGCCCTTTGGCCGCTGCCCGCCTCCCATATTAGGGGGCGACCTAGGGGACCGACGCGAAAATTGCAATGAAGATACACCCGCTCATCACCACCAGCGAAGCCCTGGCGGCTTTGTGCGCCGATCTGGCCGATGCCGATTTCATCACTGTCGATACCGAATTCATGCGCGAGAACACGTTCTGGCCGGAATTATGCCTGGTCCAGATCGCCGATAGTGAACAGGCAGCGGCGATTGATCCCATGGCGCCGGGCATCGATCTGAAACCGCTGCTTGACCTGCTGACCGACAATCATGACGTGCTGAAAGTGTTTCATGCGGGCGGGCAGGATGTCGAAATCATCTATAATCTGTCGGGCAAGACGCCTTGGCCGATTTTCGACACGCAGATCGCGGCCATGGCTTTGGGTCAGGCCGAACAGATCGGCTATTCCAATCTGGTCGAGGGCTGGCTGGGGCTGAGCATTGATAAGGGCGCGCGCTTTACCGATTGGTCGCGCCGCCCGCTGGATACGCGCCAGATCGATTACGCCATTGGCGACGTGACGCATCTGTCCAAGATTTTCCCCAAAATGCTGAACCGTCTGCGCAAAAATGGGCGTGGCGAATGGCTGGATGCGGAAATGGAGCGGCTGGCCGATCCGGCGCAATATGAATCCGATCCGCAGGCCATGTGGCAGCGTATCCGTGTGCAGGGCCGCAACGCCCAGATGCTGGGCCGCTTGCGCGCGCTGGCGGCGTGGCGCGAGAATGAGGCCAAATCCAAGAACCTGCCGCGTGGCCGCATCGTCAAGGACGAGACTTTGGCCGATATCGCCGCGCATCCGCCCAAAAGCCAGTCTGACCTGCCCCGTGTGCGCGGCCTGTCGCCCACCTGGCGCGACAATGATATTGGCCGCCGGTTGATGGCCGCTTTGGCCGATGCCGAACCGCTCGATGCCGATGAACTGCCGTCGCGTTCACAGCGTGGCCCATCCTTGGGCAAGGAAGGCGCGTTGGTCGCCGATCTGCTCAAGCTGTTGCTCAAGATCCGCAGCCGCGAAATCGACGTTGCCTCAAGGCTTTTGGCGCGCAGCGATGATCTGGAGGCTTTGGCCGCCGGGGTGCGCGAAGGCCTGTCGATTCTGGAGGGCTGGCGGTTTGAGCAATTCGGGCGCGACGCGCTGGCCTTGGTCGAGGGGCATATGGCCTTTGCCGTGGTCAATGGTCGGCTGAAAATGACCCGAACCGAGCCGGTGGGCGGCGACGAAGAAAACGCCCCCGAAACGGACGACGACAGCGCCGCATGAGCAGCTATCTGCCCACGATAAAGCAGCTGCAATATCTGGTGGCGCTGCACGAACATGGCCATTTCGGCAAGGCAGCAGATGCGTGCTATGTCACCCAATCCACCCTGTCGGCGGGCCTGCGTGAATTGGAGGCGCTGCTCGATGTGATGCTGGTGGAGCGCACCCTCCGCGTCGTGCGCTTTACACCGTTGGGCAATGCCGTGGTCGCCAAAGCGCATCGCGTGCTGCGTGAGGCAGAGGCGCTGGCCGAGCTGGTGCAATCGGCGGGCCAGCCACTGTCGGGCGATTTGCGCATGGGGGTAATCCCCACCATCGCGCCATTCCTGTTGCCCAAGCTGCTCCCCCGGCTGCGCGCCGAACGCCCGCAATTGAAACTGTTTCTGCGCGAGAAAATCAGCCACACCGCGATTGAATCGCTGCACCATGGCCGGGTTGATTGCGTGCTTCTGGCTCTGCCCTTTCCGTGCGGCGATGTGGATAGCGAAATCCTGTTTCAAGACCCGTTCTTCGTCGCCTTTCCCAAGGACGATCCGCGCGATCCCCCGGCGCATATCGAACCTGGCCTGATCGATGAAAACCGGCTGATGCTGCTGGAAGACGGGCATTGTTTGAAAGACCATGCGCTCGCCGCCTGCAATCGCCCCGAACTGCGCGCCAGTGCAACGATGATCGGCACGTCGCTGCATACGTTGGTGCAGATGGTCGACAATGGCCTAGGCCTTACCCTGTTGCCCGACATGGCGATTCGCGGCGGCATTTTGCGCGACACCAATGTCGTCGCCCGCCCGCTGACCGCCGATCATGCGTGGCGCGATATTGCGTTGGTGTGGCGCAAAAACAGCCCGCGCGCCGATGATTTCCGGTTGCTGGCGGATATTTTGCGGCAAGGATGGGATGCGGCGAAGGGGTGACGATCCGTGCTCCGGCGAAGGCCGGAGCGGTGGCGATTGCGCGCCAAGCTTTCCAATGACCGCCACCGCTCCGGCCTTCGCCGGAGCACATAAGCGCCTCAATCCATATGCTTCAAACCAACCCGCAGATAATCCCAGCCGGTAATCGCGGTAATGATTGCCGCGCCCCATAGCGACACCAGCCCGACCAGCTTGGCCAACGCAAAAGCCGGCAGCCCGCCCGCCAGGATTAGCGCGCCCAGTGCCACGATCTGCAATGTCGTTTTCCATTTGGCCATTTTCGATACCGGCACCGATACCAGCAATCCGGCCAGAAATTCGCGTAAGCCCGATACTGCGATTTCGCGCAGCAAAATGATCAAGGCGGCTATCACATGCACGCCCTCAATATCATGCGTTGAACACAATATCAGGATGACGGCGGCCACCATGATCTTGTCGGCAATCGGATCAAGGAAAATGCCCAGTTTCGACACGGTGCCCTGCGCACGGGCCAGATACCCATCGAAATAATCGGTGATGCCCATCAGGCAATATAGCGCGAACGCCACCAGATAGCCGGTTTGCCAGCCCGGCCACCAAAGCAGGCCGACCAGCAAGGGCACAGCAAAGATGCGTGACAGGGTCAGGATATTGGGCAGGGTCAGCATGATCCTCCCCTCTTTGCCGCAAAGCAGGGCGTTTCACAACGCCAGATGACCAAATCGCTAATGTGTAACATCACTGCAACCCTTCTGCGCTTGCATGGTGGCGCGGATTGGCTAGGGTCCGGCCCCATCGGTAACAGCGGGATCGCGCGCTTTTTCATGACCACGACAACCCATTTGATGCGCCAGCGGCGGTTTTTGCCGCTGTTCGTTACCCAGTTGCTGGGGGCGTTTAACGACAATCTCTATAAGAACGCCATGGTGCTATACGTGGTCTATACCGTCTATAATGACGAACAGACCGAGACGTGGTTCAGCGCGATTACCACCGGGATTTTCATCCTGCCCTTCTTTCTGCTTTCCGCGCTGTCTGGCCAATTGGCCGATACGCGCGACAAGGCAAAGATTATCCGCGTCGTCAAATTCTGTGAAATCATCATCATGCTGGCCGGGGCCGCCGGGCTGCTCTTGGCATGGCAGCGGATTGCGGTCGACACCGTGGCCATACCGCTATTGATGCTGGCGCTGTTTGCGATGGGCGTGCACTCAACCTTTTTCGGGCCAATCAAATACGCCATCCTGCCCCAGCATCTGCACCGAGAGGAAGTGCTGGCCGGCACTGGTCTGGTTGAGGCAGGCACCTATATTGCGATTTTGCTGGGCACCATATTGGCGGGCTGGATTTCGGTGGAGGCGGCGGCGGTGTGCGTCGTGCTGACCGCACTGGTCGGCTATATTTCCGGGCGGCAAGTGCCCCCTGCCCCGCCGATGATCGCGCCGACACCGCTTGATTTCAATGTGTTCCGGTCATCTGCACGCCTGATCCGCGAGACAATGAACAATCGCCGCGTATTTCTGGCCATCATCGCCATCAGCTTTTTCTGGACCATCGGCGCGGTGCTGTTCATTCAGTTCACGCCTTTGGTCAAAAACGTCCTGCATTCCAGCAAGGAAGTCGCCAGCCTGTTTCTGGTGATGTTCTCCATCGGCATTGCCATTGGTTCATTGGCGATCAATTCGCTGCTGAAAGGCACAGTATCGGCCAAATATTCGCCAATCTGCGTGATCATCATGGGCGGGTTTGTGGTGGCGTTCCATCTGGTGTGCCGCATGTGGCAAGACCCAGCAGATGGCACTTTGCTCGACACGTGGGAATTTCTGGCCCAGCCCATGGCCATTCCATTGCTGGCCACGTTGCTGTGCATTGCCATTTCAGGCGGCATGTTCGTGGTGCCGCTTTATGCGTTCCTCACGACCTTCGTGGAAAAATCGCAGGCCGCGCGCACGATTGCCTGCAACAATGTCGTCAATTCAGGCGCGATGGTGATCGGCTCGGTCATCGCCATGGGGCTGAGCCTTGGCGGGATTTCGCTGGTCAATCAGCTGCTGCTGGGCGCAGCCATGTGCCTGGTCTCAGCCTGGCTGGGCCGCCTACTCTATTCGGCAGAAAAGATCGACGACGCCGCGCTGGACGTCGCCTAATCAAAATATAAAGGCCGAAATCGCCAGAAAAAACGCCGTGAAGCTGAGCAGGAACATACTCACCTCTTCGGCGGCAAACCAGTGGCGCGATGGCGCCGCCAGTTCGCTGGCCGTCAGCTTATAGGCTGTGGGTGGCAGGGTACGCCGGAAAGGGTGTCCGGCATCTTCGCTCGTCAGGACCAGTGATCTTCTCATGACACTGGTGTTAAGAGTTTTTTAACCGGTCTGAAAAGCTGTAAAAACAGTTAACATAACTGGGCCAACACGCTGTCCCGGATCAGCACAGTGCAACGCCGATATGTTGCGGCGAATCAGAAACTATCCTTTGCGGCGCGCAATTTGGCGAAACTGGCCACGGCATCACCGGGAACGCCCGCAACTGCCTGAAATTCCACATCATCGGCGCGCAGGAACGGATTGGTCGCCAGTTCGCGTGACAGGATCATCGGCACTGTGGGCAAGCCATCGGCGCGGCGCGCGGCTATTTCGGCGGCATAGGCGGCAAGATCAGCATTGTCGGGATCAACATGCACGGCAAAGCGCGCGTTCGATGCGGTATATTCATGCGCGCAATAGAGCGTGGTGGCGCTCGGCAAGGCTTTCAGCCGCAACAGGCTGGCCCAAAACATGTCCGGCGTGCCTTCAAACATCCGCCCACAGCCCAATGCAAACAGCGAATCGCCGACAAAGGCGATGCCTTGGTCAGGCAGATGATAGGCGACATGGCCCAAAGTGTGCCCAGCAACGTCGATGACCTTTACGTCATGCGCGCCCAGCTGGATCGTGTCGCCGCCGCCCACGCGGATATCGACGGCGGCAATTCGTTCGCCCTCACCCATAGGCGCAATGACTTTCGCGCCCGTCGCTGCCACAATCGCGGCATTGCGCCCGGCATGATCGGGGTGCCAATGCGTGTTCCAGATATGCGTGATCATCCAGCCCTTCGCCGCCGCAGCGTCCAGATAGGCCGCTGCATCGGGCGTATCGATGCACGCCGTCTCGCCGCTCACACTATCATGCAGCAAAAAGCCGTAATTATCGGACAAGCAAGGAAATTGGTGAACTGTAACGGCCATGTTGCGCTCCTGTTGGAAGCGTTATAGCCGCAAACCGGTGGTCTCGTCCAACCCTGCCATGATGTTGAGATTCTGCACCGCCGCACCCGATGCGCCCTTGCCCAGATTGTCGAGCAAAGCGATCAGGCGAATCTGATTGCCATCGCCCGATGACGTAACCAGCAGGTCCAGCCCATCTTGCGGCTCTATGCCCTGCCGCAAAAGCAATTCGCCGCTATCCGGCGCATCGATCACGCGCACCACTGGCGATCCGGCATAACGCGCCACCAAAGCTGCGCGCATCGCATCGGCATCGCCAAAGCCGCTGCCCGGCACCCGGTTGATCGGCACCTCCACCGCCATGCCGCGAAAAGCGGGGACTACGGCAGGGGTGAACATCGGCGGCACAGACAGTGCGCAATGCTCCATCATTTCGGGCACATGCTTATGCCCCAGACCCAAAGCATAGCCGCGCCACGCAATATCGGTTTCCTCCGCCTCAAACCGCTGGATCAATGCCTTGCCGCCGCCCGAATAGCCCGACACAGCATGACAGATCAAAGCCGCATCGGCAGGCACCAAAGCGGCGGCGACCAAGGGCGCGATCAAAGCGATAAAGCCTGTGGAATAGCAACCGGGATTGGACAGGCGCATCGCCCCCGCCACCGCCTCGCGCTGGCCCTCGCGAAACTCGGCAAAGCCATAGACCCAACCTGCCGCCGTGCGGTGCGCAGTTGAGGCATCGATAACCCGCGTGCGATCATTGGCAATCATCGCCACCGATTCGCGCGCCGCATCATCGGGCAGGCACAGGATGACGAAATCAGCCGCATTCAACGCCTCGGCCTTGGCGGCCGCATCCTTACGTCGCGCATCATCCAGCGTGATCAGCGAAAATTCCGCCCGGCCACCCAGCCGCTCGGCAATTTCAAGGCCGGTGGTGCCGACCGCGCCATCGATAAAAACGCTCTGTGTCATGCCACAGCCTTTGCGATGCCCAGCAATGTATGTTCGTGTTTCTCGGCAATGCGAACCAGCACATCAGCCAGCGGCTCACGCACGAAGAGCAGCAAGAGCTGG
>JBGSTI010000073.1:0-3318 GCA_041736605.1 Sphingomonadaceae bacterium | reverse complement strand
GGCCCGGCCTTGGCGATCAGATCGGCGGTGCGCGCCTTTAGGCCTAAACCGACCAGCAGGGGCTTCAACCCCTTGCGCACCCAGAACAGAAACGCCGTTGCTGACACGCCGATAATCAGCGTCGGCACATTGGTCGATGCGACATTTTGTCCCAGCGTGGTAATCAGTTCGGGCATCGCCTCGCCGCTGGCCTTGATGCCCAGGATCGATTTGAGCTGGCTGGTGGCGATGATCAGGCCCGATGCGGTGATGAACCCCGACACCACCGGATGCGACAGCAGATTGGCCAGAAAGCCCAGCCGCAGCACGCCCATCGCCATCAGCATCATGCCCGACATCAGCGCCAGGATCAAAGTTGCGGCAATGAATTGCGGGCTGCCCGGCGGGGCAATGTTGCTGGCCGCCGTCAAAGTCATCAATGATATGACCGCCACCGGCCCCACCGCCAAAGTCCGGCTGGTGCCAAACAGGGCATAGGCGATGATCGGCAGGATCGAGGCGTAAAGGCCAATTTCCGGCGGCAATCCCGCCAGCATGGCATAGGCCAGGCTTTGCGGGATCAGCATGATCGTGACGATGGCCGCCGCGACCAGATCATTGGTCAGCACGGTGCCGTTATAATTGCGGCCCCATTCAAGTATGGGCAGATAGCGGGAGAGGCCCTTCATGGGTCAGGCCGCAATCGGGTGCGGTTTGACCATCCATTCGCGCCCCTTGAGCATGCCGTGCCAATAGATGGGCGGCAGGATGGTGTCTTTGAGCAACCATGACAGGCGCGACGGGCGCGTGCCATCAATTAACCAATTGGGGAAACTGGGCTGCAATTTGCCGCCATAGCCAAATTCGGCGAGCACGATCTTGCCCGATTCCACCGTCAACGGGCAACTGCCATAGCCATCATAATCGGCAACAGGAGCCTTGCCATCCAGCGCGGCGAGCGCATTGACCGCCACCACAGGCGCCTGTTTGCGCGCTGCCGCCATCGTCTTGGCATTCGACGCCGAACAGGCATCGCCCAGCGCAAAGACATTGGCATAGCGCACATGCTGCAACGTCGCTTCATTGACTTCGATAAAGCCGGAAGCGGCGGCCAGTGGGCTGGCGCTGACAAAATCGGGCGCAACCTGTGGCGGCACCACATGGATCATGTCGAACTTTTCCTCGACCGTCGAAACCACATCGCCGCGCTTTTGCTCAAACATCGCGGTTTTCGATGGTCCATCAATCGCCACCAGCTTTGATTCAAAATTGAGGTGTGCGTTGTACCGCTCAACATATTCCATCAGCGCGGGCACATAGGTGGCGACGCCAAACAGCACCGCGCCTGCGGTGTGGAACTGCACGTCGGTATTCGCCAGCACACCCGATTTTTCCCAGCGGCTGCACGACATGTACATCGCCTTTTGCGGTGCCCCTGCGCATTTGATCGGCATTACAGGCTGGGTAAACAGTGCGCGACCGCCCTTGAAATCCTTGACCAATCGGTTGGTATAAGGGGCCAGATCATAGCCGTAATTGGACGTCACAGCATTCTGGCCCAATGTCGCGGACAGACCGGGGATCGCATCCCAATTGAGCTTTATGCCGGGACAGGCGACCAGCACGCGATAGGCGATGACCGTGCCATCGCAGAGCGAAACGCTGTTTTGATCGGGCTGAAATGCGGCGACTGAGGCTTTGATCCATTCGGCCCCTTTGGGAATCAGGCTGGCCTCGGCGCGGCGGGTAAATTCGGGATCGAACACCCCTGCCCCCACCATGGTCCAGCCAGGCTGATAATAATGCACTTCGGACGGTTCGATGATGGCCAGGCTGATATCGCGATTGCGCTTGAGGATACTCGCCGCCGTGGCAATGCCCGCCGCACCGCCGCCGACAATCACAATGTCATAGGCTTTGCCGGAAACTGGCGCATCGCTAACAAATCCGGCCATCGTAGCCAGCTTGGTTGATCGCGCGCCCGAACGGCAATAGGCAAAGACTGGCTTTGAAAGTTCAGCCAGCGCCGCCGCCATCGCGGCAACATCGGCTTGCGTAATCGCGCCCGACACAGCAGGCACATGCGCAAAGGCCAGGCCAGCGGATTTCGCAGCAGCTTCGATATCGGCGGCGCGCGGTTGATGCTGTTCCTCATCATCGGGCCGGTTGCAGATGATGGATTTGAACCCTGCCTTGGCAAGCTCTGCCACATCATCGACCGAAATCTGCGGTGCGACACTGATCGCGCCGTTCAGCTGCTTGATATCCATTTTGTCTCCTCCGCCCCGTTTTGCGGGCGTGATTTGCTATATATTTGCCTTCAGTGCGACCCGAAGGGCTTCACGCCACACCCTGTGATTTGCGACCCGCAGGGCTTGGTAACTTTATGTGTCATTTGAACGCAAAGCGGTGCGCCATCATTCCGATGATCATCGCCGCCACAGCAACTGCGGCCTGAATCGGCTCCAGCGCCAGATCGGCGAGCGCAGGGCCAGGACACAGCCCGATAATCCCCCAACCCATGCCAAACAGCACCGCACCGATGGCCAGTTTGCCATCAATTTGCGTGGTACCCGGCAGGGCGAAGCTGGCATCGGCCAGCGGCTTTGCCATGCGGCGCTGAACCCTCCAGGCAATCGCCATCGGGATGATCGCCCCGCCCATGACAAACGCCAGGGTCGGATCCCATGCGCCAAAAAGGTCCAGAAACGCCTTGACCCGCATCGGATCGGCCATGCCCGAAATGGCAAGGCCAGCCCCGAACAGGGCCCCGGCAAACAAGGCGATAAGCGCGCGGTTCATATCAACGCCGCGCGCAGGTATTCATGCCGACAAGGCGATACAGCGGGCAAAAGCTGATGACGCTGGTGGCCAGAAACACGACGGCAATCACCGCCGCGACAATAGCGACCGTGCCCGAAATCATGCCGGTGAAATAGGCGATGCCAATCAGCACCGCGATCAACACCCGGACCAGCCGGTCTGCATTTCCCATATTCTTGGTCATAGCGTGTCTCCTTGGTTTCAAAATCAGGCCAACAGGCCTGCATAGCGCAGCAATCCGACGGTGATGAAACCGGCGGCCATGAAGGTGACTGTGGCGATCATCGAACGGATGGACAGGCGCGACAATCCGCACACGCCATGACCGCTGGTGCATCCTGACCCCAATCGCGTGCCGAAACCCACCAGCAACCCGCCGATAATCAAGGGCAGAGGCGATGCGGGAAAGCGAGTCTCAACTCCGCCCAGGCCAAGCGACAGCAGCAACGCGCCCAAGGGCAGGCCGATGATGAACGCCAAGGCCACACCGCGCGGCGGCCCGCTATCAGCCAGACC
>JBGSTI010000064.1:0-7233 GCA_041736605.1 Sphingomonadaceae bacterium | reverse complement strand
CCGATGCTCACTTTGGCCAGCGCGCGCCTGCTGGGCTATACCGGCACGCGCCATCACCGGCTGGCCGCGTCGGTGGAGTTTATCCATACTGCCACCTTGCTGCATGATGATGTGGTCGACGGATCGGATCTGCGCCGGGGCAAGAAAACCGCCAATCTGGTGTTTGGCAATCCCGCCGCCGTGCTGGTCGGCGACTTTCTGTTCAGCCGCTCGTTTGAGCTGATGGTCGAAGATGGCTCGCTGAAAGTGCTGAAAATCCTGTCCAATGCCTCCGCCGTGATTGCCGAGGGCGAAGTGGATCAGTTGACCGCGCAGCGCCAGATCGACACGAGCGAAGATCATTATCTGCGGATTATCGGCGCCAAAACTGCGGCGCTGTTTGCCGCGGCCTGCCGGATTTCCGCCGTGGTCGCCGAACAGGGCGAGGCCGCCGAAATGGCGCTGGACGCCTATGGCCGTAATTTGGGCATCGCGTTCCAGCTGGTCGATGATGCGATTGATTACACGTCGGACGCTGAAACCATGGGCAAGGGCGTGGGCGATGATTTCCGCGATGGCAAAATGACGCTGCCGGTGATCCTGTCTTATGCGCGCGGCACCGCTGAAGAGCGCAAATTCTGGCAGGATGCAATGATCGGCCACCGCACATCGGACGATGATCTGGCCTATGCTATCCAGCTGATCCGCAAATATGAGGCGGTGGATGCAACGCTGGAGCGCGCCCGCCATTTCGGCCAGCGCGCAATTAACGCCATTGCCGGTTTTGCGCCGGGGCAAGCGCGCGATGCAATGATCGAGACGGTGGAGTTCGCGATAGCTCGGGCGTATTAATTTTGATGTGAAATCGTCATGCTGAAACGAGTTCAGCATGACGAAATTAAGTCAGGGAAATTTCACCGCGCCAGCAGACGCTCTGCCATCGCGCGCACTTCATCGGCCATTTCCGGCCGTTCCAGCGCCACCGCCAATGTCGCCTCAACAAAGCCTGCCTTTGATCCGCAATCAAAACGGCGACCATCGAATGTCACCGCGTGAAAGGCCTGATCGCCGATCATCCGCTGCATCGCATCGGTCAGTTGAATTTCGCCGCCCGCGCCCTTTTCCTGCGCCTCCAGCACCCGCATGACTTCGGGTTGCAGGATGTATCGGCCTGAAATGATCAGGTTCGACGGCGCGTCTTCTTGTCTGGGCTTTTCCACCAAGCCGCGCACTTGCGTTAATGCGCCCTTGGCCTCGCCCGGCGCAATCACGCCATAGCTTGACACCTGCTCGCGCGGCACTTCCAGCACGCTGATGATATTGCCGCCGGTCTCATTATAGGCATCGACCATCTGTTTCAAACAGCCGGTTTTGCCCAGCATAAATTCATCGGGCAGCAGGATCGCAAAGGGTTCATCGCCCACGATATCGCGCGCGCACCAGATGGCATGGCCCAGGCCCATCGGCACCTGTTGGCGCACATAGGCGCAATGGCCCGGCTCAAGCCGCGTCGGGGCCAGAACCGACAGATCCTTGCCCCGCTCGGCCATGGTTGCTTCGAGTTCGAACGCGATGTCAAAATGGTCCTCGATCGCGCTTTTGCCGCGGCCAGTCACAAAGATCATCTGCTCAATGCCCGCCTCGCGCGCCTCATCGACGGCATATTGGATCAGCGGCCGATCCACGATGGGCAGCATTTCCTTGGGGATTGCTTTGGTGGCGGGCAGAAAGCGGGTGCCAAGTCCGGCAACCGGAAACACAGCCTTGCGGATAGGTTTGAACAAGTCGGGCATCCTTATGCGGTTATGCGACCCGCCATGGGACATCGCCTTTAGACAGCGTGTGTTTCAGTCCTGTGAAGGCACGATCAAACTAATCGGCCTTCACCCGGCTGGCAAAGCTTTTCCGCAATTTCTGTAACTTGGGCGGGATCACGGCGATGCAATAGGGATTACGCTGCCCCTCGCCTTCCCAATAGCCCTGATGATAATCCTCTGCCGGATACCAGATGGCTGGCCCTTCGATGGTGGTCACAATCGGCGCGGGCCAGTCGGCGGCGGTATCAATGATTGCCTGTTCGGCTTCAGCACGCTGCGCATCATCCAGCGGGAAGATGGCCGAGCGATATTGGGTGCCCACATCATTGCCCTGACGGTTTAACTGCGTCGGATCATGCGTGGCCATGAACATTGCCAGCAGATCGGCATAGGTCACTTGCGCTTCATCAAAGGTCAGGCGAATGGCCTCGGCATGGCCGGTCTGGCCGCTGCACACCTGCTTATAGGTGGGATTGGGTATCTGGCCACCGATATAGCCGCTTTCAACGGCGCTGACGCCGATCACGTCCTTGAACACCGCTTCGGTGCACCAGAAACATCCGCCTGCGATAATAGCCTGTTGGGTCATGGATTGGGGGTATCCTTGGTCATGCGATTATTCGCAGGGCAGATCGTAAAAGGCGCGGATTTTGGCCCAGGCCTCATCGGCGGTTTCCACCGGCGTGAACAGGTCCAGATCGCGTTTGCTCACCGTGCCTTCTTCGGCCAAAGCCTCGAAATTGATCACCCGGCTCCAGAAATTCTTGCCGAACAGCATGATCGGCATCGGCTTCATCTTGCCGGTCTGGATGAGGGTGAGCAGTTCGAAAAATTCGTCAAACGTGCCAAAGCCACCGGGGAACACCGCGACGGCGCGGGCGCGGAGCAGGAAATGCATCTTGCGCAGCGCGAAATAGTGGAACTGAAACGACAAATGCGGCGTCACATAGCGATTGGGCGCCTGTTCATGCGGCAACACGATGTTGAGGCCGATAGAATCCTTGCCCGCATCGGTGGCACCCAGATTGGCCGCCTCCATGATCGACGGGCCACCGCCTGAGCAGACAACGAACTGGCGCTGATCATTCTCAACAATGTCGCAGGCGCTGGCCAGATAAGCGAGGCGACGTGCCTCGTCATAATATTTCGCCTTTTCGGCCAGACGCTTGGCAACGATCTTGTCTTCAGGGTTCACCGCAGCATCAATCAGACCCTGCGCCGCATCGGGCGTCGGTATGCGGGCCGAACCATAGATCACCAGCGTCGAGCCAATGCCTGCCTCGTCCAGCAGCATTTCGGGCTTGAGCAGTTCCAGCTGGAACCGCACCGGGCGCAATTCCTCGCGCAGCAGGAATTCGGTATCCTGAAAGGCCAGCCGATAGGCGGGGTCTTGCGTTTGCGGTGTGTGGCTCGGTTGCTTTTCAGCGAACTGGGCTTCTTGCTCCGCCTTGTAAAACCGGCGGTCGGTCAAATCTTTTTCTGTCATTGGTGGAAAGATAGGCGGCATGATCCCTATCGGCAAGTGCCACGGCCATCATATTCCAAGTGAAAGTGATCGCGATGCGCCGCATTATAGGCCGGACCCAAAACGGTGCCAAAGCGTTTGCAGGCGCTATCCTGTACCGTGCGCAAAAAGGCGCGTTCCTGATTGGTGCCATTCCAGTGTTTCAACACGCTGATCCGCCGGCCATCGGCAAGGACGAACGCCGAGACGTCTATCGCGCGGGCATGGCCATGCGCCGACAGGCGATTGGTGCCCGCGACGTTGCGGCAGGAAAAACTGCCCATCGTTTCGATCTTTACCAACTCGCTGCCTAAAATCTGCCGTGCCGCGCGCGCTGCGCCATATTGCGCCCATCCGGCAAAGCGGTTGGCGGTGGGGCAAGTGACCGGGCCCAGATTGGACACCTCGACCAGCCTGTCCACCGCGCCCGCATTTTGCAACGATACGGTGCCGATCTGGCTGCAACCGCTTTCCAGATATTTGTCGGGCAAGGGCGTGTAGCGCACTTTGGCGGATTTGAGGTCAGACAGGCATTGGCGCATATCGGCGCGCGACAAGGCGCTGCTGGCGGTCGTAGCCTTCACCTTGCCGCCACCGCGCGATTCAGGGATGGCCCCGCAACTGGTGAGGGCGAGCGCCGCGAGCGTCAGAGCGGTCAGCGCGAAAGGTCGCGTTGCTGGGACGTCTGGGTGAGGCGCTGAAACAGGCATGGGTGAAGGCTAACCCGCAGATGGTTAACCAAAATGAAACGGCGGAAAAGGGGAAGACGCAAATGCGATCAGTTGAGCGCCGCGATCAAAGCATCAACGCCGTCAACCACGCCAGCATGATAATCGCCCTTACGAAAATGCGGCAACATCGCCGTCTCCATAATTTGCTGACACAATTCATCTGGCAGTTGACGTTCCAGACCATGGCCCACTGCGATGCGGGCTTGGCGTTGATATGGCGCAACCAGTATTAGCAAGCCGTCTTGCTCTTCTACGCCGCCAATTGCACGGGCATTTGCCCAATCTACAGCATAGGACGCAATATCCCGGCCGTTCAGCGTCGGCACAGTGGCAACCACCATCTGATGCCCCATATCCGCCTCCAGCTTTGCCAGCTTGGCCGACAGCGCGCTTTCGTCAGCGTCCGTCAGCACATTGGCATCATCGGTGACATAGGCAAGCGCAGCAGGCGTCGCATCTGTTGCGGCGGGCGGTTCGCTAGCCGCCGGTTGGAAACAGGCGGACAAGGCGAGAGCGGCAGATGCCAGGAGATGCCATGATTGGTCCATTCACGATCTGTGCAGCGTGCAGCGATCATGGTCAATCCCATGACCGGCCCGAACCCAAATCGATACAATTTGATACTGGCCTATGCCGCCACACAGGGCCATCAGGACGTCAGCTAATCCTTGATCCGGGGCGACATATATGCAATTCGTTCGCAATAGCACATAAGCCGCGCCGGACCGCAAGCCTGTAAAGAATATCCTTATGACCGAAGCATCGTCAAAATCACGCCCTTTGGGACGCTGGCTGTTCTGGGCCGTGCTCGCCTTACCGGGCATGGCGATGCTGATCGGTGCGTATCGCGACCCCGATGCTATGTTCGATCTGCTCCACCCCAGCGGCGAATTTTCGGTGCGGTTCATGATCATCGCGATGATGATCTCGCCCTTGCGCGCGATTTTTGGGCCGCGTCGCTGGCTGAATTGGCTGATGCGTCAGCGCCGTGCCTTGGGCGTCGCAGCCTTTGGCTATGGCGCGATCCACACCATCCTGTATCTTGTTGATCTCGGCGCGTTGCAGGGCGACTGGACGATCATTGCGGGCGAATGGATGCTGCCCGCGATCCTGACCGGCTATATTGCCATGGCGATTTTCACGATCATGGCGATTACCAGCAATCGCGCTTCGGAGCGCAAGCTTCGCCGAAATTGGAAGCGCGTGCAGCAACTGGTCTATCCCGCTGCGCTGTTGATCGCACTGCACTGGTTCTGGATCGACAATGAATGGCAGGGCATGGCCGTGCATCTTGGTCCGTTGCTGTTGCTAGAGATTATTCGCCTGTTTCTTTGGGCACGTGCGCGCCACGCGCGGTTGCCCGCCAATCCCTCCCCCGCATGATTTTACAAGGAGAATCCCCCATGCGTATATCCCACCTGATCGCCGCCGCCTCGATTGCCATCGGCGCCACCACCGCCTTTACCGCGATGCCCGCTATGGCCACCGGTAAGGTGACCTGTGACGCCCCCAAGGCTGAGTGGAAAAGCCGCGTTGCGCTGGAATCCAAGCTGAAGGCCGAAGGCTGGAAGATCAAGAAATCCAAGGTCGATGGCGGCTGTTATGAAGTCTATGCAACCTTGCCCGATGGCAAGTTTGTTGAGGCGTATTTCCATCCGGTGACGTTCGAAAAGCTCTATGTATCCCAGCGCGGCAAGGTTCTGTTCCGCAAGGCTGACTGATCGGTGCGATTCCGGGTCGTTCAATGGAGCGGCCCGGTTCCTTTTCCTTCACCACAATCATTGAAAGCCGTCCCATCTGTGGCTAGGTGTGCGGCATGACTGACACGCCCCCCATTCCCGATCTAGCGCCGCTCCATCTGGGGCAGAACAGCGCGCTGCCTGATAGCCCCGAAGCCGCCGTGCTGGACTATGTGCCCAATCCGCGCACGGGCCTGCTCTATCTGGTGCGCTTTGCTGCGCCCGAATTCACATCGCTATGCCCGGTCACCGGCCAGCCCGATTTCGCGCATCTGGTGATTGATTACGCCCCCGATGCAACCATCGTCGAATCCAAATCGTTGAAGCTGTTTCTGGGCAGTTTCCGCAACCATCGCGGCTTTCATGAGGATTGCACCGTGGGCATCGGCCAGCGCCTGTTTGACGAAATGAAGCCGCACTGGCTGCGCATCGGTGGCTATTGGTATCCGCGCGGCGGCATTCCCATTGACGTATTCTGGCAATCGGGCGCACCGCCACAGGGGTTGTGGGTGCCCGATCAGGGCGTTGCGGGCTATCGCGGGCGCGGCTGAACACCGCTCATAACTCATTCAAAACAGGGAATATCAAAATGCCATCAGGTCTTGTCGCGTTGCTGGATGATATTGCGGCCATCACCAAAATGGCTGCTGCGTCGCTGGACGATGTTGCCGCAGCGGCGGGCAAGGCCGGCACCAAGGCGGCGGGGGTGGTCATCGACGATGCCGCCGTAACGCCGCGCTATGTCGTTGGCCTGACGCCCGACCGCGAACTGCCGATCATCGCCAAAATTGCGCGCGGATCCTTGTTCAACAAGCTGGTGATTTTGCTGCCCATTGCATTGGCGTTAAAGGCCTTTGCGCCATGGGCGATCACGCCCCTGCTGATGCTGGGCGGTGCCTTCCTGTGTTACGAGGCGGCGCACAAGATCATCCATGCGCTGCAAGGCCATGACGAGAGCAAAGAAGAACTGGCCGAGGTCCATGACGCCGCCGAACTGGAAAAGCGCCAGGTCAGCGGCGCGGTGCGCACCGATTTCATCCTGTCGGCGGAAATCATGGCGATTGCGCTGGCGGATATTACCGCTGGATCGTTCTGGATGCAGGCCGCCGTGCTGGCCGCCGTGGCGATTGCGATTACCGTGGGCGTCTATGGCGTCGTCGCCCTGATCGTAAAGATGGACGATATCGGCCTGCATATGGCCAAGGGGTCCACAGGCGCGGGCCGCTCCATCGGGCGCGGTCTGGTAATCATGATGCCGAAACTGATGAGCGCGCTGGCCCTGATCGGCACGGCGGCGATGGTATGGGTTGGCGGCGGAATCATCGTCCACGGCCTGCACGAATTCCACCTGACGCCCATCCCCGGCTGGGTCGATGGCGCATCGGCGGCAGCGGGCGCGGCCCTGCCCGCGATCAAAGGCGTGGCCGAATGGGTGACGCACGCGATTGGTTCGGCGATTGTCG
>JBGSTI010000170.1:0-2731 GCA_041736605.1 Sphingomonadaceae bacterium | reverse complement strand
TTAACATCGCGGTGGTGGATGCAGGCGGCAACCTGGCGACTTTTTTGCGAATGCCGGGTGCATTTCAGGTCTCAATCGACATTGCGATAGACAAGGCATGGACCGCCAACAGCTTCGGCATGGCGACCGGCGATTTTGCGCGGATGCTTGAAAATGAATTGCCGATGGTGCGCGATGGTCTGCTCCGTCGCCCGCGTGTGGCGGCCTTCCCCGGCGGTCACCCGCTGCGGCGGGCTGGCGCCTTGATCGGCGGGATCGGCGTATCTGGTGCTAGCGCCGAACAAGATGATGCAATCGCATTGGCTGGGCTTGCAGCCCTGATGGAGAATTAAGTGACCGAATTTCTGCATTTCATCGATGGAACCTTCACGGCCGGAAGCACCGGCAAGCGGTTTGAAAACCGTCGCCCGCATGACGGATCGCTGATCGGCCATGTTGCCGAGGGCGGCGCGGCAGAGATTGACGCGGCGGTAAAGGCCGCGCAGGCGGCGATGAAGGGGCCATGGGGGCGGATGGGCACCGAAGAGCGTGCCGATCTGATGCGCGCCATTGCGGATGGCATCACCAAGCGGTTCGATGATTTTGTTGCGGCAGAAATGGCAGACACCGGCCAACCCAAACACACCATGGAGCATGCCTTCATCCCGCGTGGGGCAGCAAACTTCAAGGCATTTGCCGACATCATCAAGGGCATCGCCACCGAGAGCTTTGAAATGCAGACGCCCGATGGCAAGGGCGCGCTCAACTATGCTATCCGGCGGCCCAAGGGCGTTATTGGCGTGATCTGCCCGTGGAACGCGCCGCTGCTGTTGATGACGTGGAAGGTTGCGCCTGCACTCGCCTGTGGCAATGCCGTGATTGTCAAGCCTTCGGAAGAAACGCCGGGCACCGCAACGCTACTGGGCGAAGTGATGAACGAGGTCGGCGTGCCCAAGGGCGTGTATAATGTCGTCCACGGCTTTGGTCCGAACTCGGCAGGCGCGGCGCTGACCGAGCATCCCGGCGTAGATGCCATCACCTTTACCGGCGAAACCCGCACCGGCACGGCGATCATGCAATCTGCGGCCAAGGGCCTGCGCGATGTGTCGTTCGAACTGGGCGGCAAGAACAGCGCCATTGTGTTTGCGGACGCAGACATGGACGTGACGATGGAAGCCATTGGTCGCTCTGCCTTCATGAATTGCGGACAGGTGTGTCTGGGCACCGAACGCATTCTTGTGGAACGTCCGCTGTTCGAAACATTTGTGGCGGCCTTGAAGGCCAAGGCGGAATCGCTGAACCCCGGTTCGCCGACCGACCATCACACCAATTTCGGCCCGCTCATCTCGCAGGAACATCGCGAAAAGGTGCTGTCATATTATGCCAAGGCCGTGGCCGAAGGCGCAACGGTGGTGACAGGCGGGGGCGTGCCAGACATGCCCGCTGATCTTGCAAGCGGCAGCTGGGTACAGCCGACGATCTGGACCGGCCTTGCCGATGATGCGGCGGCAGTCACGGAGGAAATTTTCGGCCCCTGCTGTCATGTTCGGCCATTCGATACCGAGGAAGAAGCCATCGGGATCGCCAACAACACCGAATATGGCCTGTCCACCTCAATCTTCACCACCAACCTGTCTCGCGCGCACCGTGTAGCGGCGCAGGTGGATGTGGGCATCACCTGGGTCAACAGCTGGTTCCTGCGTGATCTCCGCACGCCGTTTGGCGGCTCAAAGCAATCCGGCATCGGGCGTGAAGGCGGGGTCCACAGCCTCGAATTCTACACCGAACTCCGCAACATCTGTGTGAAGCTGTAAATCATGGCGCTTGATAATATACTGATCGCCCGACTTGGCGACGAACTCTACGAGGCGCTGGCCGCTGGCCGCACCGTTCCCAATCTGCGCGACCGTGCAGACGGCATCACCAAAGAAGATGCCTATCGCATTCAGGCCCGCATGATCGAGCGGCGGCTGGCCGCGGGTGAAACTGTTGTTGGCAAGAAGATCGGCGTGACGTCGAAGGGTGTGCAGAATATGCTCGGCGTGTTCGAGCCTGATTTCGGCATCCTCACATCCGGCATGGTCTATCCCGATGGCGCGGAAATTCCCGCAGGCACACTGATCCAGCCCAAGGCGGAGGGCGAAATTGCGTTCGTGCTGAAACGCGATCTGATCGGGCCGGGAATCACGGCGGCCGATGTAATTGCGGCCACGGACTACGTCTCCGCCTGCTTCGAAATCGTCGACAGCCGCATCAGCGATTGGGATATCAAGATTCAGGATACCATCGCGGACAATGCCTCGTGCGGCGTTTATGTGCTGGGCACGGACAAGGTTGATCCGCGTGATGTGGATTTGGCGCTGGCTGGCATGGTGGCTGAACGCAATGGCGAGATTGTCGTAACGGGAGCTGGAGCCGCCGTGCAGGGCTCCCCCGCCAACGCTGTTGCCTGGCTCGCCAACACGCTGGGCCGTTTGGGCACGCCGCTGCTGGCAGGAGAAACCATCCTCTCAGGCGCGCTTGCCCCCATGTATCTGTTTGAGCCAGGCGACACGCTCACCATGCGCGTCGGCGGTATTGGCGCCTGTTCCATTTCATTTGCGAAGGAGGCTGTTGATGCTTGATGCCGCTACGATCAGCCGGATAACCGATGTTGTCGATGCGGCGCAAAGCAATGCCAAGCCCATCCCGATGCTCACGATCGAGCATCCCAGCCTCTCGCTTGACGATGGCTATGCCGTGATGGACGAGC
>JBGSTI010000053.1:0-2642 GCA_041736605.1 Sphingomonadaceae bacterium | reverse complement strand
CGCCGCTGCCAAGGGAACGCGCGGGTGCGGTCATTGTCAGAACTTAAATTCGCTGATCAGCGGCGCATGATCGGAAGGTTGCGCCCAGCCACGCACCGGCTTGGCCACGCGGTGGCTGACCATCGAATGTTCAAGGCTGGGCGACAGCCACATATGGTCGAGCCGTCGGCCCTTGTCGGTCGTTTCCCAGTCGCGCGCGCGATAGCTCCACCAGGTAAACAGCTTTTCGGGTGGCGGCACAAATTTGCGCGCCACATCGATCCAGCCATGCGACGCCTGAAGCTCTGCCAACAAATCGATTTCGATCTGGGTATGGCTGACCACATTTTGCAGCTGCTTGTGGCTCCACACATCGCTGGGCAGGGGGGCGACGTTGAAATCGCCAACCAACAGGCTGGGCCGATCCAGCTTTTCCGACCAGCGGATCATGCGGCGCAGAAATTCCAGTTTCTGCCCGAATTTGGAATTGGCCTCTGCATCGGGCGCTTCGCCGCCTGCCGGAATATAGACATTTTCCAGCAACACGCCTTTGCCAGCGCCAGCGATTTCCACGCCAATATGGCGCGCTTCGCCATTATCCTGCCAGTCATTGCGGCTGCTTTCGCGGATCGGAATCTTGCTGATGATCGCAACGCCATGATGCATTGGCTGGCCGTGCTTGATCTGGTGATTATAGCCCAACTGGCGAAAAGGCCCTTCGGGAAACAGCGAATCGATCACCTTGGTTTCTTGCAGGCAAACGATGTCAGGCTGTTCCTCTTTCAGAAAGCGCGTGACGAGTTCGAGGCGGAACCGGACGGAATTGATGTTCCAGGATACAATTTTGAGCGTGGTCATGGGGCATGTCTCTAGAGCATGCTCAGCCAAAACGGGAACCGAAAATTATCCTGTGAGGCAAACTGCGCTGCAAAAGACGCCGGGCAGCAAAAACCCCCGTCCCGGGGGCATTGGAACGGGGGTTCTTTATGCGTTTGCACGCAGGTGAGCACCAAGGACAAAATCTTTGAGGGGCAACAGGGGGGAAACCCGCTCTCGAACCTTGGTGCTGAGGCCGTTATATCGGCCGCCGCCTGTCGGGTTTATGAACGGCCCGACAGGTTGGGGCCAAGGGGCGCAATTCCGTCGCATACAGCTAACGCTTTGTCTGTGTTGGCGATTAGCCTTAACGACGCGGCCCGGTGATTCCCTTGCGCGGGTCGGTCCAGCGGAAAGCAGAATCGGCCACCGGCGCGCCATAGCGGTGGTTCGACAGGCGAATGGTCGTGCGCTTGTTCTGCGAATCGAGCGCGACCCAGCCGGTCAGCTCATGCCCGCCCGGCGCACCGGCCTTGCGCATGAAAATCAGCGTGATGACGCCATATTCGGGGCGTTTGGGATCCTTGACCTCAATTGATGTCACATTGGGATCGCCGGTGGGCACCAGACGGCCATAGCGCGCCACATCGCGCTTTTCATCCAGCAGCGCGCCCAGCGGGCTGTTGCCGATCGGCCAGCGTTGCACCTGCTTTACTTCATAATCGATCAAGGTCAGCGCCTTGCCATCGCTGACGATCAGCATCGGCACGCCCTTTTGATACTGGAAACGGATTCGCCCCGGCTGTTTCAGGGTCAAAACGCCCGATACGCTTTGGCCCGTACGGTCGGTCTGCACGAAATTGGCGGTCAGCGTGGTGATGCCGCGCAGGCTGCGCACGACCTGGTCCATGGTGGTTGATGATTGCGCGGCAACCGGGGTCGCCGGTGTCAAAGCAATTACAGGGGCTGCCACAAGGCCAGCCAACGCCAGCGCCCGCAAGGCGCGGGTTGCGGTATGGCTAAAGGGATTGGGCATGGGATTTCCTTTCAGATGCGCTGCAAGTCAAAGCCGGGCATTAGGCCCAGCGGTTTGAACTTGATGTGAACCCGGCGCAAGTGCCCCGGCGAATCCACAAACGCAATCGGCGCGCGAATCATCGCGCGCCGATTAAGTTCGAGCAATGCGGCCTTGCGGCCAGCGATTACTTGATCTTGGCTTCCTTGAACTCAACATGCTTGCGCACGACGGGGTCATATTTGCGGAAGACGAACTTTTCCGTGCTGTTGCGCGGGTTCTTTTTGGTCACATAGAAAAAGCCGGTATCGGCAGTGCTGACCAGACGGATCTTCACGGTGGCGGGTTTAGCCATGAACTCATTCCCAAAAGCTGGTGCGCATAGCAAAGCCGCTTGGCCCGTCCGATTGCGCGTGACATAAAACAAACAGGAGCCGCCGCACGGCCGCTCCATCAAGCCCGCGCACTGCGGGATTCGCGTGCCAAAGTCAAGCATGAAGCCTTGGGCCAATCATCAGACGCGCAATTTACCGCGATTTCATGCCTGACCATTAAGAGTGTCAGGCAATGGACGCCCTTTTCACTACATTTCTGGCGCTGGCCCTGATTGGCATGGGCGATCGTAACCAGTTGCTGGCCGCTGTGCTGGCCTTGCGCTTTGGTGCGGGCGCCGGCCTGTGGCTGGGCGTTGCGGCGGCCACGGCCTTGATGGCGGGAATCGCCGCCGGTCTGGCGCTGATGCTCATGCCGATGATGACGCCTGCGCCCTCACTGTTGTTCAATGCGCTGGCGCTGGGCGCAGCGGGGGCGGGGATGCTGGGCCAGGGGCTGA
>JBGSTI010000036.1:0-4212 GCA_041736605.1 Sphingomonadaceae bacterium | reverse complement strand
GATGCAGCCGTGCGCGCACTTTTGTTGGCGCATCAACGGGGCGGTGCAGATGCTGCGCAATCGCCGCCAGCAGGGGCGGCTGCGATGCCCCCAAGTCAGCCATCGGCGTTCAGGTCTGGCGCGGAGTGCGGCGTCCAACTTTCGCCCGCAAAACGGATCGCCGGGCCGATCATGTGCGCGCCGTCCAGTTCGACCAGCAAGCCGCGTTCGTGCAGCGCCGGATCGGCCAAGGCCTCAGCGAAATTCAGTACGGGGGCAAAGGCCACGTCCTTGTCATGGAACCATTCGGTCCATGCATCACGGGAGCGCGTGGCGAATATATCGCGCAGAAATGCAATCAGCGCGCCCTGTTGACCAGCCTCTGCCACGGCCATCGGTAACAGATCGTCGCGGCCCAGTGCGCTCAGCAGAACGCGGGCAAATTTGACTTCGCGCCCCGCAAGGCAGATATGTTTGCCGTCGCTGGTTTGATAGACCTGATACAGGCCCGCCCCGCCCAAGGAGCGTTGTTGCGCCGATACCGGCGGCGGCCCGCCAAACAGCGCCTCGCCCACGATATGCGCGCTCCATGGCAACAGGCTGTCAAACATCGCGCAGTCAATATAATCGCCGCGCCCGCTGGCCTGCCGCCCGATCAGCGCCATCAGGATGGCTGACAGGCCGGTGAGGCCGCCCGCCAGATCAGCGGCGGGAACGCCGGGCACAACGGGCGTTCCATCCGACCCGTCATTGACGCTCAAGAAGCCCGACAGCGCCTGCACAGCCATGTCATGCGCTGGATGATGCGCGCGGCTGCCTGTCTGGCCAAAGGCGCTGATCGAGCAATAGACGATGCCCGGATTGCGCGCCGAAACTGCGGCATAATCAAATCCCAACCGCGCCATCACGCCGGGGCGAAACCCCTCGACGAAGATATCGGCATCGGCGATCATGTCCCAAAGCCGCGCCTTGTCGGCCTCGTTTTTGAGGTCAAGCATGATGCTTTTCTTGCCGCGATTAAGATTGCGGAACCAGGTCGATTGCCCCGTCTCAAACGGCGCGGCATCGCGGGTGGGATCGCCGCCATTGGGGGCCTCCACTTTCCACACTTCGGCCCCCTGATCGGCCAGCATCATGGTCAGCATCGGGCCGGGGAAAAACACCGACAGGTCGATCACCTTGATGCCCGACAGCTTGCCCATGGTCACACGACCCCGGCGGCGCGCAGGCCGGATATGGCATCGGCATCATAACCGCAATCGGCCAGCAGTGCGTCTGTATCCGCTCCCATGAATGGCCCGGCGCGGCTTTCCATCCGCTGGCCATCCACCTTGATCGGGCAGGCCAGAACCTGCAATTGCGGCGCATCGGGATGGCTTATGGTCTGGCGCATGCCAATCTCGGTCAACCACGGATTGTCGAGCGCGCCGTCCAGCGCATAGACGGGGGCTACGGGCACATGCCCTTCCAGCAAGTTTTGCCAATGCGCCATGGGCTGCGTCTCGAAAATCGCATCCAGCGTTTCGGTGAGTTCAGCGCGGTTGGCCAGCCGGTCGGCATTGCTGGCAAAGCGTGGATCATGGGCCAGCGCCGCATGGCCAATACGCTCACACAATATCGGCCAGAATTTGGGGATCTGCGCCATCACGAACATCCAGCCATCCTGGGCGCGGAACATCTGGCTGGGCGTCGCGCTGGGATGGGCAGAGCGCGGCGTGCGTCCGGTCACGTCGCCCCGGTTCATATACCAGAGCGCGGGATAGCTGGTCTGGTGGATGGCCGAGGAATAGAGATCGACGTCGATGTCACAGCCCTTGCCGGTCCGCTGGGCGCGCAACAGGGCGGCGAGCAGGCCGACCGCCATTTGCGTGCCAGTCATGAAATCGACCATCGAGAGGCCAAAGCGTTGCGGCGGTCCATCGGGCTCGCCGGTCAGGCTGCAAAAACCCGCTTCGGCTTGGGCCAGATAGTCATAACCCGGCCATTTGGCGCGGGCATTGTCGCGGCCATAGGCGCTGGCATGGGCACAGATAATCGCAGGGTTGGCGGCTTTCAGCGCATCATAGGTCAGGCCCACGCGCCCCGGCACATCGCCGCGCAGATTGTTGAGCACCCCGTGCGATGTCGCTGCCAGGCGGTGCAGCACCTCTTGCCCTTCAGGCTTCATCAGGTCGAGCGTGATCGAGCGTTTGTTGAGGTTGAACGCCTGAAAATACAGGCTCTCCCCCTCGCGCAGCCAATGCGGACCGACACCGCGCGCGGTATCGCCGCCTTTGGGTGGCTCGATCTTGATGACCTCTGCCCCCAATTGCGCCAGAAACATGCTGCCATAGGGGCCAGCGCCATATTGTTCGGCCGATAGAAAGCGAAAGCCCGCAAGCGGAAGGTCAGCAGCCTCGCTCATGCCGGGTTCTGCTTCACCCATTGCCGCGAAATGATGATCCGCTGCATTTCATTGGTGCCTTCGCCGATGCACATCAGCATGGAATCGCGATAGAAACGCTCGATCTCATATTCCTTGGAATAGCTGTAACCGCCGAATATCCGCATCGCTTCCTGGCTGTTGGCAACGGCAGCTTCGGATGCGAAATATTTGGCCATGCCCGCCTGCATGTCGCAGCGTTCGCCGCGATCATAGGCCGCAGCGGCGTCCAGCGTCAGCAGCCGGGCAGCGCGGGCGCGGGTGACCATTTCGCCGATTTTGAGCTGGATCGCCTGATGCTCGGCAATCGGTTTGCCCATGGTCTGGCGTTCCTGGGCATATTGTGTGGCAAGGCGCAGCGCCCCTTCGGCCAAGCCCACACCGCGCGCCGCCACGTTAATGCGGCCCAGTTCCAGCCCGCCTGTCGCCTGGAAAAAGCCCTGGCCCTCAACGCCGCCGATCAGATTTTCGGCGGGCAGGCGATAATCCTGCATCACCAGTTCGGCGGAATCGATGGCCTTATAGCCCAGCTTGTCGAACTTTTTGCCGACGCTCAGGCCATCGCCCTTGGGCGCGATGAAAAAGCTCATGCCTTTGTATCGCGGCTCGGCCTTGGGGTCGGTTTTGACCAGCATGGCAAAACAGCTGCCGTTGATCGAATTGGAAATCCACGTCTTGGTGCCGTTGATCACATAATCATTGCCATCGCGCACCGCGATGCTGCGCAGCGCCTGCAAATCGGTGCCCGCATTGGGTTCGGTCAGCGCCAGGCCGCCGCGCACTTCGCCGCTGGCAAATTTGGGCAGCCATTGCTGTTTCTGCGCCTCGGTGCCGAACCGCTCAACCGCGCAGGCCATGATCAGGTGCGAATTGAAAATCCCGGTCAGCGCCATCCAATAGCTGCTGATCATCATCACGATCTTGGCATAGGTGGATGATGGCAGGCCAAGGCCGCCATATTCGCTGCCAATGGTGGCACCGAACAGGCCCATATCGGCCATCTGCGTCACCAGTTCGGCGGGCCAGATGTCGTTATGATCATGGTGCATGATCACCGGGCGGACTTCCTTGTCCAGCCATTTCTGGATGCCATCCAGCAGGGCTTGTTCCTCATCGGGGTCCATCGCGGGGCGGGCTGTGTTGTGCGTGGTCATGGATGCGTCCCTCAAGCCTGCATCGGGCCAAAGCCCTGCTTCCAGATCAGCATCACGCGGATAAATTCGCACACGATCACGCCGTCCTGATTCTTGCCGATGGTCTTGATGGTCACGATGCCCTGTTCGGGGCGCTTTTCGCTCTCGCGTTTTTCCAGCACCTCGGTTTCAGAATAGAGCGTGTCGCCGACAAAGACGGGTTTCAGCAGCTTGATGTCTTTCCAGCCCAGATTGGCGACCGATTTCTGGCTGACATCGGATACGCTCTGCCCGGTCATGATCGCCACGGTCAGCGGCGAGAGGACCAAAGGCTTGCCAAACTCGGTTTCCTTGGAAAAATGGCTGTCGCAATGCGCCGGATGTTGGTTCATCGTCAGCAGCGCGAACCAGATATTGTCCGCCTCGGTAATCGTGCGACCTGGGCGGTGTTCATAGACATCGCCAACCACGAACTGTTCAAAATAGCGGCCATAATTTTCGCGATACCGTTGCGGTGCAACTTCGATGACGCCTTCACGCATGGATTTTTCCTTTCAAGGCAAGAATTTGTCGAAAGCGCGCGACGATCGGCGCTTCTAAAAGCTTTCCGTTAAAGCGGATGGCCGCGCCGCCGCCTTGCGCATAGGCCGCCAGCGCGGCTTCAGCCTCGGCGATCTG
>JBGSTI010000031.1:0-14936 GCA_041736605.1 Sphingomonadaceae bacterium | reverse complement strand
CGCGCCGCGATTGCCGATGCGGGCGGCTGGCAGGCGATTGCGGGGATCGGCATCACCAATCAACGCGAAACCGTGGTGGCATGGGATCGGCGCAGCGGAACGCCGGTGCACCGCGCTATCGTGTGGCAGGATCGGCGCACCGCCAGCATCTGCGATGGTCTGCGTGATCAGGGCCATGAACCGGTGGTGCAGGCGCGCACCGGCTTGCTGCTCGACCCCTATTTTTCGGGCACCAAAATGGGCTGGCTGATGCGCCATTGCCCGGCGGCGGCAGAGCTGGGGCCGCATCTGGCGATGGGTACGATGGAAAGCTGGCTGGTGTGGAACTTGACCGGCGGCCTGCATATTTCCGATGCCAGCAATGCCAGCCGCACGATGATGCTGGCGCTGGATGGCCCGGCCAGCGGCGCAGCGGCTTGGGACGAGGAGCTGGTGGCGTTGATGGGTGTGCCGCACAGTGCCTTGCCCGAAATCACCGATTGTGCCGGGCGGTTTGGCACCACTGATCCGGCGCTGTTCGGCGGCCCCATCCCGATTTGCGCTATGATCGGTGATCAGCAGGCGGCGACCATCGGCCAGGGCTGTCTGACGCCGGGTGATGCCAAGGCAACATTCGGCACCGGCGCGTTTGTGCTGACCAATACTGGGCATGATCTGCCACGGTCTGGGCATCGCCTGCTGGGCACGATCCTGCACCAAATGGATGGCAAACGCACCTATGCGCTAGAGGGTTCGGTTTTCGTGGCGGGCAGCCTGATCCAGTGGCTGCGCGATGGGTTGGGCGTGATTGCATCGGCGAAGGAAACCGCCAGCCTTGCCGCATCTGTGGCCGATAATGGCGGCGTCTATCTGGTCCCGGCGTTAAGCGGCCTTGGTGCGCCGCATTGGCGGCCCGATGCCCGGGCGCAGATCAGCGGCCTCAGCTTTGCAACCGGCAAGGCGCATCTGGCGCGCGCTGCGCTAGAGGCGATGGCTTATCAAACGCATGATCTGATGACTGCCTTTGCCGCGGATCGGGCAGGGTGGAGCCGTCTGAAAATCGATGGTGGCATGTCGGCCAATGATTGGATGGCGCAGGATTTGGCCGATATGCTGAATGTGCCGGTGGAGCGGCCCGATTTTGTTGAGACCACGGCCTTGGGGGCTGCGATGCTGGCGATGGTGGGAAGCGGCCTTGCCGCGCGGCTGGATGATACGCTGGCCATGCGCGGGCCTGTGCAGCATTTCAGCGCGCACATTGATCCGGCGCTGCGCGACAAGCGGCTGGCCGGATGGCGGGCGGCGCTAGCCAAAGTGTAAGCGGCGCTTCAATCGACGCCAGACAGATATTAGAACCCGGCGGATTCCGGCCAATTAGGATGGCGAAGCGCCAACACTTTGAACAGTTCGCCCATTTCGCTGCTATCGGTCAACCGGTGCAGCGCAGCGGTCACGCTATCGGCGTGATCGGGATTGGCCGCGATCAACCGCTCGGCGCGTACAGCCAGCCCCAATGCCATCAGCCAATCGCCCTGATTGGCCGGGCCTTGCGCGGTTAGTCCATGGGACGCCGCAATGCGCGCCAGCTCGCCAAAATCGACATGGGCCGTCAAATCTGCGGTGCCAGGGGCGATGAACGGATCGACGCGAAAATGCTTTTTCACCGCTTGCAAGCTGCTGCCCAAGGCGAGGTCGGCATAGCCATAATCGATGAATAACGCCGCGCCGCCTTGCTGGCTGATGCGATGCGCGATTTCATAGCCAATGGCGGCGGCGGCGGGGTGCAGTTCCAATATCGCGCCATCCTCTGCCTGATCGGCTTGGGCGCGAATTGGCGCGGGAATGGCGGCATCCATCAGGCGCGGCGTGGCAACGGGCACGAATATGTCGTTCTGAAAATCAACCCCGCGCTCGGCCCAATGGCCACCGGTCTTGACCAATTGGCGCACGGGCAAGGCATCGAAAAATTCATTGGCGATGACGATCATCGGCGCGTCATTGGGTACGGTTTCGATGCTGTCATGCCATCTGGCCTCCAGCCCCAGGCCGCGCTGCACCGCTTGCAGCGCCGGGCTGCCCTCGATCAAGTGAACATCCGGCTTCAAACCGAAGCGTGCCATTGCCGCCAATGCATCGCGCGCCAGCGTGCCGCGGCCGGGGCCAAGCTCGACATAATGAAAGCGCGCAATTCGCGCCTCCAGCGCCAGATGCGCGCACCACAGGCCCACCATCTCGCCAAACATCTGGCTGATTTCGGGCGCAGTGATGAAATCACCGTCTGCGCCCAGCGGATCGCGGCTGGCATAATAATGGGCATTGGCCTCACCCATAAACTGCGCGATCGACATGGGGCCTGTGCTGGCAATCAGCCGGGCAAAGCTGGCGGCCAGATCGCCGGGTTCCGGGGTGTTTTCGTCAATCAACCGTGGCTCCGTTCACCGGTTTGCGCACCAAAGCCACGATGATGAGGCCGAGGCCCAGCGCAATCATGGGCATGGTCAGCCATTGGCCCATCGAAAAACCGGTGGCCATGGCAAATTCCTGCAATTGCTCATCGGGCTCGCGGAAATACTCGACGGTAAAGCGCGACAGGCCATAGCCAAGCGTAAAGATGCCAACCAGCAGACCGGGCCGCCAGCGCGCCTTGGTGAACCAGAAAACCAGCGCGAGAATGATGGCCAGCAACAGGCCTTCTGACGCAGCCTCGTATAATTGGCTCGGGTGGCGGGGCAGATCGCCGCCGCCATAAATACCATCGAAAATGATGCCCCATGTTCCATCGGTGGCGCGACCCCACAGCTCGCCATTGACGAAGTTGGCGAAGCGACCAAATAGCAGGCCAAAGGGCACCACACAGGCGACATAATCGCACACCCGCAGAAATTCGAGCTTCTCCTTGCGGCACAGCAAGGCGATGCCGATCACCGTGCCCAACAGGCCACCATGGAACGACATGCCACCCTCCCATAATTTCAGCGCGTCCAGCGGATTGTCGAGCAGGCTGGGCTGGTAGAACAGCACATAGCCGATGCGCCCGCCCAGAATGATTCCCAGCGTGGCATAGAGGATGAAATCATCGGCATGTCGCTGGGCCATGGGGGCACCAGGCTGTTTGATCAGCCGCGAAAGATACCAATAGCCCAAAATGATGCCCGCCAGATAAGCGAGCGAATACCATTTGATTGTAAAAAATCCGAGGTCCAACGCTACGGCACTGAGGCCCAAATCGTCGAAACGTATGACAGAAGAGGCATTTGCCGCGTCAAGCGCAGCGGCGGATAGTGACAGGAGCAAAGCTTCCCCCTAAACCTACAGGAACAATGGCGCGGATTGCGCAGGATCAGATAGCCCTGAAACAGGGACATGAAAAGGGAGCATGCAAATGGCGACAGAACTGGACCTGGAAATTTCGGCAACAATGGATCAGCTGACTGCCGCAGGCGGCCCGTTGACCACCGTGCCGTTCAGGCGGTTTGATCGCGATTTGCCGATGCTTGCCATGGCACCGTCCAATCTGGCCGATTATTTTGCGCATTTCTGCAATCAGCATGGAGACGCCACGTTTCTGGTCGATGGCGATATCCGCATCAGCTTTGCCGAGGCCTATACTGCCGCGCGTGTGGCCGCTGGCGGCCTGATCGCCGGGCATCATGTGGCCAAGGGTGACCGGGTGGGAATTGCGGCGCGCAATTCGGCCAACTGGATTATTGCCTATATGGCGATCCTGATGGCGGGCGGCTGCGCCACGCTGCTCAATGGCTGGTGGCAGGGCGAAGAGCTGGCCAGCGGCATTTCCAGCGTCGAATGTTCGCTGGTGCTGGCCGATGCGCCGCGCGCAGGGCGGCTGGAAGGGCATGATCATGGCGCAAAGATCATCATGATCCAGCATGATTGCGCGCCGTTGGAAGGTCTGTCGGCGCTGACCGCAGCGGGCGGCGGCGCGGATACGCCCTTGCCAGCTTTGGTGGGTGATGATCTGGCAACGATCCTGTTCACATCGGGCTCTACGGGCCAGTCAAAGGGCGCCTATTCCGATCATCGCGGCGTGATGCAAGGCACGTTCAGCTATGTCGCGCAGACCGTGTTGATGCTCAACGTGTTGACCAAGCGCGGACAGGCCCCGACCAGCCAGCCTGCCACTTTGCTAAACGTACCGCTTTTCCACGTTACCGCCGAAGTGCCCGTGCTGCTGCAAAGTTTCGCCATTGGACGCAAGCTGGTGCTGATGCCCAAATGGGACGCGGTTGAGGCGATGCGCCTGATCCAGCAGGAGCAGGTGACCTATTTCGTTGGCGTGCCGTTGATGAGCTATGAAATCGCGACGCATCCCGATCGCAAGCAATTTGATCTGACCAGTTGCGTGTCCTTTGCCGCAGGCGGTGCGCCGCGCCCGGTGGAGCATGTGAAGCGCTTGAAAGAGGAAATGGACTGGGCGTTCCCGCTTTTGGGCTATGGCCTCACTGAAACCAATGGCGTCGGCTGTGGTAACCTCAACGAAAATTACCTGGCCAAGCCCAACAGCACCGGCACGCCGTCGCGTCCGCTGGTCGATATGGCGATCCTGAATGATGCGGGCGAACCCTTAGCACAGGGCCAGATTGGCGAAGTGTCGATTCGCTCCATCGCCAATTTCCTGGGCTATTGGAACAATGACGCCGCCACCAAGTCTGCGATCATGCCCGATGGCTATTTCCGCACCGGCGATCTTGGCTATCTGGACGAGGACAATTATCTGTTCATCGTTGATCGCAAAAAGGACATCGTCATTCGTGGCGGTGAAAATATCAGCTGTATCGAAGTCGAAGCCGCGATTTATATCCATCCCGATATTGCCGAGGTCAGCGTGTTCGGTATCGCTGATGAACGCTTTGGCGAAGTGCCCGGCGCGGTGTATTTCATGAAGCCCGGCAAGACGCTGAACCCCGAACAATTGCGCGCCTTTTTGGCACCGCACCTTGCGCCGTTCAAAATTCCGGCCCATTTGTGGGTTTCGGCGGAAGCTTTGCCCAAATTGGGAACCGAAAAGATCGATAAGCGCACACTTCGCGATCAATATGGGGACCGTTTGGACGAGGCGGCCTAACGGCCCATTCCGGGCGGCCACCTTCCATCAGGCGTTGAAATTTGTTCAAGCTGACCAATCAACGCGACATTATCGACCGCCGGGCACTGGCCGGGGCCATCGAGGATTTTGTCGCGGACCAAGGCGCCAAGGCGCGCCCGCAAGTTTTGGCGTTGCTGCGCAGTGCTCTGGAGGATGGCCGCGCCGAAATCGCCCGGCGGCTGGAGGCCAAGCCATCGGCCGGGCATGATTGCGCGGCGGCCCAGGCGTTTCTGGTCGATCAGCTGGTGCGCCTGATCCATGATCATGTCGTCGCCGATGTCTATCCGGTCGGCAATCGCAGCACCGGTGAGCGGCTGAGCATCATGGCGGTGGGCGGCTATGGTCGCGGCGAAATGGCCCCGCATAGCGATGTCGACATCGCGTTTCTGACGCCCGGCAAGCAGACCAGCTGGTGCGAACAGGTGATTGAGGCCATGCTCTATTTCCTGTGGGATCTGGGCCTGAAGGTCGGCCAGTCCAGTCGCTCGCTCGACGAAATGGTGCGCATGGCCAAGGGTGATCTGACCATCTGCA
Source organism: Sphingomonadaceae bacterium (assembly GCA_041736605.1). Lineage (GTDB taxonomy): Bacteria > Pseudomonadota > Alphaproteobacteria > Sphingomonadales > Sphingomonadaceae > JBGSTI01. The sequence goes on along the minus strand of JBGSTI010000031.1, from coordinate 9,319 downwards.
CCGCCTTGCTCGAAGGGCGCTATGTCTGGGGTGACGAGGCGCTTTATGCCGAGGCGGCGGCGCGGTTTCAGGCCGAAGTGGTGCAGGGCACGGCGCGCAGTTTCATCGCCGACAAGCTGGCCGAGCGGCAGGAACGCCATCGCCGCATGGGCGATAGCCGCTATGTCGTGGAACCCAATGTCAAGGATGGCAAGGGCGGCCTGCGCGATCTGCACACGCTCTATTGGATCGGCAAATATGTCCACAAGGTGCGCTCATCGGCGGAACTGGTCGATGCCGGATTGCTCAGCGCCGAGGAATATCGCGCCTTTCGCCGCGCCGAAAACTTCTTCTGGGCGGTGCGCTGTCATTTGCATGCGATCACAGGCCGCGCCGAGGACCGGCTGACCTTTGATCTGCAACGCGAAGTCGCGCAGCGGATGAACTATGCTGATCGCCCCGGCAAATCAGCGGTTGAGCGGTTCATGCATTTCTATTTCCTCAACGCCAAACAGGTCGGATCGCTTACGGGCGTGTTTTTAGGCTCGCTGGATGAACAGTTTGCGGCGCGCAAATCGCGCCTGCTGCCGCGCTTTGCCCGCCATCCGCGCAAGCTGAAGGGCTTTCGTTTATGGGGCGGCAAGCTGACCATTCCCGATGATCAGTTTTTTGCCGCTGATCCGGTGCGCCTGATCGAGATGTTTCATCTGGCCGATCAGCATGGGCTGGATATTCATGCCGATGCGTTGCGCGTTGCAGCCCGCGATTCGCGCCTGATCGATGCCAAGGTGCGGCAGGATCCGCGCGCCAATGCGCTGTTCCTGGAATTGCTCACCAATGCGCGCGATCCCGAAACCGCGCTGCGGGCCTTGAACGAGGCCTTGGTTTTTGGCCGCTTCATTCCCGATTTCGGCAAGGTTGTGGCGCAGATGCAGTTCGACATGTACCACCATTATACGGTCGATGAACATACCATCCGCGCCATCGGCCTGCTCTCCCGCATCGAAAAGGGTGAGCTGAAAACTGATCATCCGCTGGCCAGCGCGATTGCCAATAAAGTGGTGTCGCGCCGCGTGCTGTATTGCGCGGTGCTGCTCCACGATATCGCCAAGGGGCGCGGCGGCGATCATTCGGTTTTGGGCGCGGAAATTGCCGAGAAACTGTGCCCGCGGCTGGGCCTGTCCCCGGCAGAGACTGAGACGGTGGCGTGGCTGGTGCGCTATCACCTGTTGATGTCAGCCACCGCGTTCAAACGTGATCTGGCCGATTACAAGACCATCGCCGATTTCGCCCATGCGGTGCAGGGGGTGGAGCGGCTGCGGCTGCTGTTGATGCTGACCATTGTCGATATTCGCGCGGTTGGCCCCGGCATCTGGAACAGCTGGAAACGGCAATTGCTGACCGAATTGTTCGAGGCCGCCGAAGAGGTACTGCGCCTTGGCCATAAGCAGCATGGCCGCAAGGAACGCATCCTCGCCAAGCAGGAAGATGTGGCGCAGATGATGGGGCTGGCCCCCGATGTGCTGGCGGCGCGGGCGAAACCGTTGCCCGATCCTTATTGGATTGCCGAACCCGAAGACGTGATCATGCGCAATTTGCAGCAGATCGAACGCGCCGGGCAGGATGCGCTATCGATTGAGGCCGAAGTCTATTCGGCGCGCGGCGCAACGCTTGTCTCGGTCTATTCCGCCGATCATGCCGGGCTGTTTTATCGCATTGCAGGCGGCATCCATCTGGCGGGCGGCAACATTATTGATGCGCGCATCCACACGCTGAAAAACGGTATGGCGATGGATAATTTCCTGATCCAGGATCAGCACGGTCTGCAGATGGGAGAGGCCTCGCAAATCGCCCGTATCCGGTCGAGCATCGAGGATGCGCTGGCCAATCGGGTGAAGCTGGTGCCGAAACTGGCGGCGCGCCCCCTGTCGCATCCGCGCGCTGGCGTGTTCAACGTATCGCCGATGGTCGTGGTCGATAATGGCGCGTCGAACCGCTTCACCGTGCTCGAAGTGTCGGCCATGGATCGCCCGGCCTTGCTCAACCGGCTGGCGCGCGCGCTGTTTGAATCGCGGCTGATCGTCCACAGCGCGCATATCGCCACCTATGGCGAACGCGCGGTTGATACGTTTTACGTGACAGATCTGCTGGGCGAAAAGCTTGATTCAGCCTCGCGCATCAAGACGCTGGAAAAACGTTTGGTCGAAGCGGCGACATTCGATCCTGAAACCAGCGAGCCGGTGCGCGAATTGGTGTTTTGAAGTTTAATGCCGAACTCCGGGGAACAATAATTATGATTGTCACTGTAAGCGACTTACTTTCAAATTTGAAAGAAGACCAATCGCAAGTTTTTACTGCTGGCGGCGATCATAATTATGAATATCGTTTCTTGGAGGTCGCCTATAATTGGGAATATGGAACATGCCTTTCATGGGAAAATCGACCTCCATTCCTGGAGAAGCCTTGGCTGGGGTCGCGCGTGAAACCTAGGATAGGGCTCAACAATTTTGAGGGGTCGGACTTAGTCTATGAGGGCCCCAAGAAGGCACTTGTCGATTTTTACCGTACCCCATCCGCAGCGTTTGTAATTTCAGATCGGCTGCTGGATGTGTTCGACATGGTCGATCCGGGGTCGTTAGAGGTCAGAAGGGTGGAGGTGCAGGCCAGAGATGGACGGGTGCCATTCAACATGGTCATGCCGCTCCGATTGATTGAAGCGATTGATGCTGGTCGTTGCGACGTCAACTGCTCTGCCGAGCAGCAGGGACCGAGATGGCTTCGTAGGATCAGCTTCCCCAGGGGGGGTGTTATTCGGAATGATATCGACACGGCAATACACAATTTTGCAGAGCTCGATATGTGTTTATGGCTGTGGTCGATAGAGCTTTTTGAAAAGGCCAAATCCGCCGGCGTAAAAGGTATAGTTTTGCGGACACCTGGTGTTGCGGCCTCTAGGCAGATCGATCAGATCTAAATCATTACCACGTATAGGCATTGGGCGGATTTTCTTCATGTCTCAGAAATCACCGACGGGTTCGGCCCAGCCTAATCCACCACGCACGCATCCAGATTGCTGCCCTGTACGATACGGATGCGCGATGTGATGATATTGCCGTAACGCCGGGTCCAGCCGCTGGGATTGATGACGGCGCGCTTTTTGGGCAGGGGCAGGGCGGCGGCGATTTTGGCGGCTTCCTGCCGCGTCAGGTTCTTAGCGCTATTGTTGAAATACCGCTGCGCGCCTGCTTCGACGCCATAGGTGCCGATGCCGGTTTCGGCGACATTCAAATACACCTCCATGATCCGCGCCTTGCCCCAGATATTTTCAATCAGGAACGTGAACCACGCCTCAAGGCCTTTACGGAAATAGCCGCCGCCCTGCCACAGGAACACGTTTTTGGCGGTCTGCTGGCTGATGGTGGAACCGCCGCGAATGCGCCCGCCCTTGGCGTTGCGCTCCATGGCCTGACGGATGGCCTCACGGTCAAAACCGTCATGGGTGCAGAAATTGCCATCCTCGCCGCCAATTACCGCCGCGACCATATTGGCGTTGATATCCCGCAACGGCGTCCATGTCTTGGTATAGCCATTGGCGTCCATCAGCATGGTCGGCGTGACCGGTGGCGGGACAAAACGATAGACCACCACCAGCAACAGCGAAAACGCCACGAAATATAGGACAGCACGAAACAGGAACCGGATGATGGTCATCATCACCCGGCATCCCATTCAAAGGGGCATAAAAGCACGCCGCGCCGGATCAGGCGGGGGCGGGCAGGCTGCGATCCGAAACCAGCCGCACCATCGCCTTTTGCAGCTTTTCAAAGGCGCGCACTTCGATCTGGCGCACGCGCTCACGGCTGACATTATAATGCTGGCTAAGCTCTTCCAACGTCTTGGGATCGTCGGTCAGGCGGCGTTCGTGCAGGATATGGCGTTCGCGATCATTGAGCGCGCCCATCGCTTCGGCCAGCATGGCATGGCGCATATTGGCCTCTTCGGCATCGGCAACCATCGCGTCCTGCAACGGCGTTTCATCGGCCAGCCAATCCTGCCACTGGCCATCGCCATCTTCGCGCATCGGCACGTTGAGCGAGGCGTCGCCGCCCATCATCATGCGGCGGTTCATATTGACCACTTCGGCCTCAGACACGCCCAGCTTGGTGGCAATTGCCTTGACGTCATCGGGATGCAGATCGCTATCCTCGAACGCTTCCAGCTTGTTCTTCATCCGGCGCAGGTTGAAAAACAGCTTTTTCTGCGCGGCAGTGGTGCCCATTTTGACCAGGCTCCAGCTGCGCAGGATGAACTCCTGCATGCTGGCCTTGATCCACCACATGGCATAGGTGGCGAGGCGGAAGCCGCGATCAGGATCGAATTTCTTCACACCCTGCATCAGGCCGATATTGCCCTCTGAAATCAGTTCAGACACCGGCAGGCCATAGCCGCGATAGCCCATGGCGATTTTGGCCACCAGGCGCAGATGCGATGTGACCAGCTGCGCTGCAGCCTGCGGGTCTTCATGCTGCTGAAACCGTTTGGCCAGCATATATTCCTGCTCGGCGGTCAGCACCGGATATTTGCGGATTTCCGACAAATAGCGGTTCAGACTGGCCTCGCCGCCCAAGGCAGGGATTGACGTGCGGGCTTTGCCGGAAACGGCAAGCGCGTTCAGATCCTCGCTCGCATCGGGCGCGAATTCCATGACAGGCTGGGGGGCAGGAACAATCTCGGTCATTTTCGGTCTTCTCCTTGTCGTCAGCTCCTGTGTCATTGCCCTCATGGGCAAGACCGGTCCCGGACCTCATCAAGCATCCGGATATGGGAGCCACATTGTGGATTCGGTGGCAGTATTGGGTAATCAGATCATTCGATAATCACGGCATTTGGTCGTCTTTGCACTGGGACATTTTGTCCAAGAGCTGGCAAATAACGGGTTAAAATCGTTACGCACCATCTGGTATTTTGCGCTTTGGCGGGGCGCTGTGTCAACTGTTTCGCTTTTAACGGGTCAGGGCCGCTTTCAGTTCCGCAAAATCGGATGGCCATGGGCTGGTAAATTGCAGATTTTCCTGAGTCACGGGATGGATGAATCCCAGAATGGCGGCGTGCAAAGCCTGCCGCGCGAAACCAAGTTCGCGCAATATAGGGCGAAGGTTACGGGATGTTCGTGCATAATAGGGATCACCCAATAAAGCATTGCCAATTGACGCCATATGAACGCGCACCTGGTGCGTGCGCCCGGTTTCCAGACGGCACTCGATCAAGGCGGCGTCCTGCAGGGTTTCGATGACGGCATAATGCGTCACCGCATGCTTGCCCCGGCCATCGGCGACCAGAGCCATTTTTTTGCGATCATGATTCGACCGGCCAATCGCGCCAATAACCGTGCTCTTGCGCGGATTGGGCACGCCTTGGGTAATGGCGGCATAGGCGCGCTCGATGGAATGATCGGCGAACTGCCGCGCCAGCCCTTCATGCGCGACATCGGTTTTGGCGACGACCAGCAGGCCCGACGTATCCTTGTCGATCCGATGGACGATGCCGGGCCGCGCCACACCGCCTATGCCAGATAGCTGGCCCCGGCAATGATATAGCAGCGCGTTGACCAACGTGCCGCTGCCATGCCCGGCGGCGGGGTGGACGACCATGCCTGCGGGCTTGTCGATCACGATCAGATGTTCGTCTTCATAGGCGATGGTCAGCGCGATATCTTCCGGCGCGGCGCTGGCCTCGCTCGCCTCTGGCACCAGCACTTGCCAATGCTGGCCCTCGCGCATTTTGGTTGAAGCCGATGGCGAGGGCTTGCCATCCAGCAACACGCGGCCTTCGCCCATCAGCGCCTTTAGCCGTTCGCGCGACAGATCGGGCACAGCATCGGCCAGCGCCCGGTCAAGCCGTTGGCCCGCCGCATCTGCACCGAAATGCCCCTCTATCGCTCGCTCTGCTGGCATGAAAGCCGCCTATCCCCTATTGATCGCACCATGCAATGGGAAGCCGGATGCCCGGTATCAAGAGACGCGGTAAAAACGATGCTGGCTGCGGCGCAAAGGTCACAGATGGCAGCGGGCGGTCCGCGTGAGTGTTGCGGGCTCTTGCTGGGCGATGGCGCGCGTATCGAACGGGCTGTTGAACTGGCCAATGTCCATGACGATCCGGCGCGTTATTTTGAGCTGGACCCGGCGGGCCTGATCGCGGCGTTCAAGGCAGAGCGGCTGAGTGGCCCCAAGGTGATGGGCTGGTTTCACAGCCATCCGGTGGGGCAGGCGATCCCATCGGAGCAGGACGCGGGGCAAGCGGCCAATGACGGCCGGCTATGGGCGATCATCGCGGGCGATGATCTGCGCCTGTGGCACAATCGGCTGGGCGGGGCGCTGCACAATCGATTCGATCCAGTGGAATGGCACCCATTTTGATGCGCGAACCCCGCCTTGACGCTAAGTCAGGCGTTGCTGCCGCACTTTTGTTGTCAGGGGTGGCAATTTTATGACGAATCTGTTATGATCCGCGCGATCCGCAGGCTTTTCTAGCCATTTATGCGGCAGAATATCTAAGGATAGGGGATAACAGCAGCGTGTGACCAACCGGTTTGCGCGCGCCTTGTTCATCCCCGTTTTGAAAGGAATGTCAATGGCTGCCAAGGAGCTGTCCTTCGATGTGGGGGATTATGTTGTATATCCGAAGCACGGTGTTGGCCGGGTAATCGAACTTCAAAACGAAGAAATCGCCGGTATGCAGCTCGAACTTTATGTGCTGCGCTTTGAAAAAGAACGCATGACGCTGCGCGTTCCGGTGAACAAGATCGAAAGCATCGGCATGCGCAAGCTGTCGTCAGACAAGACGCTGCGCGAGGCGCTGGAAACGCTGACCGGCAAGCCCAAGGTCAAGCGCACCATGTGGTCGCGCCGCGCCCAGGAATATGAAGCCAAGATCAATTCAGGTGACCTGGTGTCGATTGCCGAAGTGACACGCGATCTGTTCCGCGCCGATGATCAGCCCGAGCAGAGCTATTCCGAACGCCAGATTTTCGAGGCAGCCTCCAGCCGTCTCGCCCGCGAACTGGCGGCGATGGAAAAGACTGACGAGCCTGCTGCGCTCAAAAAAATCCTCGCGATTTTGAACGAGCACGCGCCGAAATATTACGAAACGGCGTGATGGCGTCCGGCTTCGTGCCGGATGGTCTGATACAAAAAGGGACTGCCTGCCGGGTGGCCCCTTTTTTGTTGCACTCCCGAACTTGCTGTATTATTGTAACAATACAGCAAGGGACTTATCGTCTGTCACAGGTCCAAGGAGATAGTGCATGTTCACCCGTTTTAACCGCGTTCCATTGATGTTGGCCATGGCCGCAATGGTGCCGCTGAGCGCCTGTAATGGCGAGTATAATGTCGACATGGATGATGGCAAAACGCTGGAAGCCCTTGGCCCGGTGGACGCTTCGATTTCCAAGCTGGTGCTGGCTGGCCCCGATGACGTGGTGATGCTGGTGGGCGACAAGCCGAGCATTACCGTTGCGGGCGATGCCGATGCAATCAAGAGCCTGCGGTTCAAGGTCGAAGGCGATACGCTGAGCGTTGCGCGCACCGGCAAGGTCAAGTGGAGCGATGACAAGAAAGCGACCGTGACCATCACCATGCCCGCGCTCAACAATTTTGTGCTGGCGGGCAGCGGCAAAGCCGATCTGGCGAGCCTGACCGGCGATGCCAAGGATGGCGGCAAGGCGGAAATCGTGCTGGCCGGATCGGGCAGCGCTACAGTGGCGGGCATTGATGCCGCCCAGTTTGACCTGACCATTGCCGGGTCAGGCGATGCCGATCTGGCGGGCAAGGCTGCCAAGGCGGACATGACCATCGCAGGCAGCGGCGTGGTGCGTGGCGCAGGGTTCAAGGTTGATGCCGCCGAAGTTTCCGTCGCCGGATCGGGCAGTCTTGATTTTGAATCCGATGGTGCAGTCGAAATCTCGGTCTTGGGTTCGGGCAGCGTCAATGTGCGCGGCGCAGCAACGTGCACGGTCGACAAGTCGGGCTCGGGCTCGGTGAACTGCGGCAAGTGACGTGGAACATCCTCCCCATCGACTTGGCGATGGGGAGGGGGACATAGTTTGACGCCCAGCAAATCCCCTGCCAGTCTGATGGCAGAGCAAAAGCAGGGGGATGCAGATATGCTGGCAAAATTATGGGACAAGCACGCGGTGCCGCGGCTGATCGGTTATTGTTGCAGCCAGAAACCGATCATGCGCGAACGCGCGCGGATTGTGCCGCAGGCCAGCGGCGATGTGCTGGAACTGGGCTGTGGCGGCGGTATCAACCTTGCCCTCTATGATCGCAGCCGGGTCAACAGTCTGGCCGGGATTGATCCCTCGCCCGAATTGATGGACCGGGCGCGGGCCTCGGCGCGCGACAAGGGTTTCGCCGTCGATTTTCGCGCGGGCTATGGCGAGAATATGCCCTTTGCCGATGCCAGTTTCGATACGGTGCTGACCACATTTACCCTATGCTCGGTGACCGATCCGGTGGCGGTGGCCAATGAAATGCGCCGTGTGTTGCGACCCGGCGGACGCATATTGTTTCTGGAGCATGGCCGCGCCCCCGATGCGGCTCCGCAAAAATGGCAGAACCGTATTGAGCCTGTTTGGAAGCATCTGGCCGGGGGCTGTCATTTGACCCGCCCAGTGATTGGCCTGTTCAAGAATCAGGGCTTTGCCGTCAGCGCAACGGGGCAGGAATATATGCCCAAAACCCCGCGCGCCTTTGGCTGGGTGGAATGGGGCGAAGCGCGGGTGGTTTGAAATCGCCGAAAGCCCTTCCGTTGAGCTTCGCTCGCCTGCGGCTCTAAGGGAGGGGTTGGGGTGGGTGGTATTCTGTCACGTCAAGGTCAGATTACCCACCCCGCTGCGACTAACAAGCAAGCTTGTAAGTCTCGCTGCCCCTCCCTTGGAAGGGAGGGGTGAGGATGACTCTTACCCCGCCCGCCCCTTAAACCCTTGCGCGATTACATACCATTCGGATGATCCCTTGCGGCTGGCGGGGGGCTTGGCGTGTTTCACGCTGGTAAAGTGCTTTTTGAGCAGGCCCAGCAATTCATTGTCGGTGCCGCCCGCCAAAACCTTGGCGATGAACGCGCCGCCCTCTGCCAATTCCTCGATGGCGAAATGCGCGGCGGCCTCAACCAGGCCCATGGTGCGCAGATGATCGGTCTGTTTATGGCCCACGGTATTGGCCGCCATGTCTGACATCACCAGATCGGGCGCTTCGCCCAGCGCCTCGATCATCATCGCAGGCGCGGCGTCATCCATGAAATCCATTTCGAAAATGGTGACATCGAGCAGCGGATCGACGGG
>JBGSTI010000030.1:0-1603 GCA_041736605.1 Sphingomonadaceae bacterium | reverse complement strand
CCGATGCTGGGGCTGGTCAGCCCGTTTCTGGTTTTTGCGATTTTCGCGGTGCTGGTGCTGATCGCGCTTAAATTGCGGCTGCCCGATGATACGCCGCGTTATGCCGCGCGCGGACGGATTGTCAGCGAACCCACGAGTTCTTCCGCCGGGCAGACCATGCTGGATCATGATCATGACGATGATGCGGATGGTGACACTGGCCCGCCAGAGCAGCTGCGCTGGCAAGACAAACGCCTGCGCCCATGGCTGATCGCCGGGTTGGTGGGCGGCCATGCGCAGGCCGTGATTCTGGGGATTATCGGCTTTCTGATCCTTGACCGGCTGGGCTATCGCGCCAATCCCGATGACGGCACAGGCCCTATTGGTCTGGTGCTGATGTCGGGCGCATTTGCGACATTATTGGCGCAATGGGGCCTGATTCCGATGATGCATATGGGGCCACGTAGCGCGACCCTTTGGGGCAGCGCGCTGGCAGCAATAGGGTGCCTGATTTTGGCGATGGGCCAGGATTTGCACGCGATCACATTGGGCTTTGTTATCCTGTCGCTGGGCTTTGGCCTGTTTCGTCCCGGATTTACCGCCGGATCATCGCTTGCGGTTACGCGCGCCGAACAGGGGCAAGTGGCCGGCATTGTCGCATCGGTGAACGGCGCGGCCTATATCGTCGCCCCAGCCATTGGCGTGTGGCTCTATGGTCATCATCCCGCCATCGGCTTTGGCGTGGTGATTGGTTTCTGCGCCTTCATTCTGATCTGGGGATGGCGCGCTTTGCAGACAGAAATCAGCGCGACTTAAGGGCTTTGAAACCTGCGCCCGTTACCGATGCGGGCATGATCGCCACTACCCCAGCCGAATGGATTGCCTGCCTGTGCCTTGGCGCGATTCTGCTCGTCTATCTGGGCTATCCGCTCTGGCTGATGCTCACCAGCCGCAAGGTTGCGCCGCAAAATCTGCCCGATCACGCCCCGCCGCTGAGCGTGCTGATCGTCGCGCACAATGAAGCCGCGTCAATTGCGGCCAAGCTGGAGACAGTGCTGGCCAGCGCCTGCGCCTATTCGGGCGATGTGCAAGTCCTTGTCGGCGATGATGCCTCCAGCGACGCGACCGCCGCCATTGCTGAGAGTTTTGGTGGCCAAGGCGTTGTCACTATCCGCTGCCCGCGCGGCGGCAAGGCAGCGGCATTGAACCGCATCATATCGCTGGCCCGGCATGACATCATCGTGCTGACCGACGCTGATCCCTTGTTTGAAGACCAGACGCTGGCCCGCATTGCCGCGCCCTTTGCCGATCCTGCGGTTGGCGCAGCGGCGGGCGTCGTGGCCGTGATCAAACAGGGCAAGGCCAGCCGCTTTGCCGGTTTTGATGCCCTGTTCCGCTCTTATGAAAACGCGCTGCGCACCCGCGAAAGCGCGCTGTTTGGCACCGTCGCTGCCGATGGCGGACTGTTCGCGATCCGCCGCGCGCTGTTTCCTGAAGTGCCAGGCGACGTGACCGACGATTTTTATATCAGCACCGCCGCCCGCGTCGCGGGATACCGGATCGTGCAGGCCGATGATGCGCGCGTTTTTGAACACAGCATCACCGCCGCCCGCAAGCAATTCCG
>JBGSTI010000013.1:0-7330 GCA_041736605.1 Sphingomonadaceae bacterium | reverse complement strand
CATCGGCCCCACGCCCGCCGCGCTGCTGCGCCCGCCCTTCGAGCACCGGATCGCCATAGCCGACAAAGCCACTGACCGCTGCGTCACCCGCTCCATCGGCAATCATGCGTAAATAGGCCAGCGATTGCACCGACGGAATCTGGATCAGCGCATGCGCATCGGCAAACCATTTGGTGCTGCGCAGCGCCTTGGCATCGCCATTGTCGCCTGTCGGTTGTTCGGTCACCAGCATGCCGAACGGAAACGACGACAGACTGCCGCTGGCGGCGATATAGACATGGCGTTTGCCTTTGAGCAGCGGCGTCATGTTATAAATCAGCAAATTATACATACCATGCGCCAATTGCCGATCAAACGGATAGCCATCGCCGCCCTCATCGGCCCATTCGGCGGTTTCGCGTGGGCTGGCATTCACATCAGCGCCGACATCCCATAGCAAACGGCGCACCGCCGCGTTGATCGTGCCTTCATTGGTATCAACCTTTTGCCAGTTCACGCCCGTTTTGCTGATCGCCACAACATGCATGCCCTCAACGCCGGGCATGATCATCAGCAATGCTTCGTCTTCGCCCATCAGATCAACCAGTTGCAGGGCATCCAGCGGTTGTGGCCGGACCATCGCGGCATAGGCCGGAAAGCGCGTGGCAATATCCTTGTCGAGTACGGCCAAGCGCTTGGTAATGCGGCCCTGTTCATCGCTGACGGCATTGCCAGTGGCGTTGCCGCTGGTCACCGCTGCTGTCTTGGCCTCTTCCAACTGCGTCCAGCGCGCCGCCAATTGCGTGCGTTCATCGACCATCTTGGCCAGATCCGGCCCAAACTGGCCCGCCATGCTGCGCGCCATATTCTCTGCCACGGCCTGACCCGCAGGGCTGTCCATCGCCTCTTGCATCGCCGTAATCGCCTGCACGAACATGTCAGCGCGCTTATCCGGGAATTTTTCGCCCAGCGCCCAGGCCGCATCAGCGAAACCGGCAAAATAGCTCGTCTGCTTTTCATCCATACGCGCCGCAACGCCCGCTCCACCCAATATGCTGCGCCTTGTGCGAATGTCATTGAGCAGCGCCAGCGCCCGGTCAAACGCCTCTTGCTCATTGCCTGCGCTGCGTTGCAGGGCGATGCGGAAATTGGCCTGCGCCTCCAGCGTAAAGGGATGATCCTTGCCCAGCACCTCGGCATAAAGTGGCACCGCCTCACGGAACAGCGGCTCCGCCTCGGCAAATCGCTCCATGAACATCAGCACATTCGCCAGATCGTTGAGGCTATATAGCCGCTGGGGATGCTTTGGCCCCAAAGTCCGCGTGCGCGCGTCCAGCGTCGCGCGGATGACTGGCTCGGCCTCGGCAAAGCGCAGCTGATACATCAGCGATGCGCCCAGATTGCCCGCATAGATCAGCGTTTCGGCATTATCCTTGCCCAGCGACTTTTCGCCCAGCGTGAACGCCTCGCGATACAGCGCCTCTGATTCTTTGAACCGCTTTTGCATTTCCAGCGTGCGGCCCAGATTGTTAAGCGCCTTCAATCGCCTTGGATCATCGGCGAGCCGCGATGCGCTGAACGCTGCCAGTAACCGCCGTTGCAAACGCTCGGCATCGGCCAGCTTGTTGCCGTCCTTGTAGACGATGGCCAGATGCTCCATCACGTTCAAGGTGCGGATATCGTTCTCGCCAAATACCCGCAGATATTGCGCAACCGATTCGGTCAGGATCGGCTCGGCCAATTGCGGATAACCGCGCTTTTCAAAGGCAAGGCCCAGATCCTGAACCATGCCCAGCGAATCTTCGGAATCAGGCTGGGGCAGGCTGGCGCGCAGGGCCATGATGTCTCGGGCGGTGGCTGACGCTGCGGGCAGGGCGCGCGAGTCCAGTTGGGCATAAAAGCGCATGAGCTGAATGTTCAGCTTGACCATCGGCGCTGCAACCGGCTCTGTTTTGGCCATCGCATCGGCCTGATCCAGCAAGTCCAGCGCCTTGGCAAATTGCCGCGCCTTCATCGCGCTGCTGGCCTGTTCCATTAGCGCATAGACGGCATCAGCGGACCCGGCCTGCAACAATGGCGCGGGTACGGGTGCGGCAAAAGCAGGCGAGATTGAAAGGGCCATGGCCAGCGCCAAGCCACTGACGCGCATCATCCCATGAGGCCGGACAGGCAGGCGCATCTCTTCTCTCCCCAATAACCCGCAGATCGCAGCGATTATGACCCGTTCACCCTTGGCGGCAAGCCCGATTGCCTTGATCGCCCGTTCATGACAGCAATTGTCATTGTGTGCGCCGCTCACCTCGCCTAAAATGCACGCATGAAACTGTTTTCGCGCAAGACGCTCATCACACTCGCCATCATCCTCGTCATTGTTGTCATCCCCGTCTGGTGGCTGATGCGCGGCGATACGGCGGAATATTCGACGCTGGAAACGCAGGGGCCAAAGCCGGTTTTCGATACACCGCGCGCCGAAACTTTCCCGACGATCAATGTCGCCGAAGCTGTGGGCTGGCCCAAAAATGGCGCGCCAACTGCCGCCAAGGGGCTGAAGGTCGAACGCTTTGCCGCAGATCTTGATCACCCACGTTCGATGCTGACCTTGCCCAATGGCGATGTTCTGGTCACCGAAACCAACAGCCCGCCGCGTGAAAACAAGGGCGCGGAAGGCTTTGTGATGAAATATCTGATGGGCAAGGCGGGCGCGGGCGGCGCGTCGCCCAACCGCGTGGTTCTGCTGCGCGATGCCAATCAGGATGGCGTGGCCGAACAGAGGCATGTGCTGATTGGCGAGGGGCTGAACTCGCCCTTTGGCCTGGCCTTGGTGGGGGACAAGCTGTTCGTCGCCAATACCGATTCGCTAATGGCGTTTCCGTTCACGCCGGGCATGACCAGCATCACCGCCAAGGGCGAAAAACTGGCCGATCTGCCATCCACTTTGCCCAATAATCACTGGACGCGCGGCCTGTTGGCCAGCGCGGATGAAAGCTTGCTCTATATCTCGGTGGGCTCCGCCTCGAACATTGCCGAACATGGCATCGAGGTGGAGAAAAACCGCGCCGCCATCCTCGAATACAACATCGAAACGGGCAAGCTGCGTCGCCACGCGGCGGGCCTGCGCAATCCCGTGGGCATGGATCTCAATCCTGACACTGGCGAATTGTGGACGGTGGTGAATGAACGCGACATGCTCGGCTCTGATCTGGTCCCCGATTACTTGACCAGCGTGCCATTTGCGTCGCAATTCGGCTGGCCCTGGCTGTATTGGCGTAAGAATTATGATGACCGGGTCGAGCCTGTCATGCCGCGCTATTTGCAGGAATATACCAAGCGCCCCGATTATGCGCTGGGCAGCCATGTCGCGCCTTTGGGCCTGGCCTTTTCACGCAAAGATACCGCGCTGGGTTCGCAATTTGCGCGCGGCGCCTTTGTGGCGCTGCACGGATCGTGGAATCGCAAGCCTGCCGCTGGCTATTCGGTGATTTTCGTGCCGTTCAAGGAAAATGGCCTGCCCATCGCCAATGTCTATGAACCGGAAAATATCAAGCAGGGCCTGCCCGTCGATATCCTCACCGGTTTCCTTTCCGATGGCAAGGCACTGGGCCGCCCGGCTATGCTGGCCTTTGACCAAAGCGGTGCGCTGTTGGTCTCTGACGATGTCGGCGGGATTATCTGGCGGGTCAGCGCGGCGCAGTAAGTCCACCATAAATCCAACGTGCTCCGGCGCAGGCCGGAGCGGTGGCAACTATATTCGACGACTGCTTTTTACCGCCACAACTCCGGCCTGCGCCGGAGTTCATTTGGGTCAATCCGCCAGCCAGCGTGCACGATCGGCCTGATCCTGCTTTGTCGGTTCAATCCACACCGCACCATCGGCCCGATGCTCACGCTTCCATAGGGGTGCGGCGGATTTGAGATAGTCCATCAGGCAATCGCAGCCGTCAAAGGCGGCGCGGCGATGCGTTGCGGCGGCCGCCACCAGCACGATGGCATCACGTGGGCCCATCATGCCAACGCGGTGGATGATCAGCACGCCGATCAGGCCAAAACGCTCCACCGTTTTCTGCGCAAAACGCGCAATCTCGGCTTCGGTAAAGCCGGGATAATGCTGCAATTCCAGTTGCTGCGCCTGTCCGCCGTCGTCGCGCATCAGGCCTGTAAAGCTGGCCAAAGCCCCAGCATCGCCAAGCCTGGCACGAAAAGCAGCCAATTCCGCCTCGGGATCAAATGGCCCGGTGGCGATTCGAACCGCGACGCTCATCCGCCCGAGACCGGCGGCAGAAAGGCGAGCTCACTGGCCCCGGCCAAAGGCGCGCCAGCGGGCACAATCTGCTGGTCGAGCACATAGCGGCAGATTTCCGGGTGCAGCAACGGCGCGATGGCGGGCATCGCATCGGTGAGCACAGCAATCGCGCTGGCTACATCCGTCAGGCCATGGCTGTCGATCGGGCGCTCGGCCCCGGCCAGATCGGCGAGCTTGCCGAAAAACAGCACCCGCAATTGCGTCATGTCTCAGCGTTCTGCTGGTTTGGCGTCTTGAACGGGCGGCGGCGGCGTTTGCGCAGCGGCGGCCTGTTGCTCGGCAAAGGTCTTTGCACGGCGATCATCAAGCATTGCGGCGGCTTCATCCAAAGCGCGCGCTTCACCCACGGTCACACCGCCGGGGCCGGGATCATTGTCATTCGCGCCGCACGCCGTGAGGAGAAGGGCAAGGGTAAGAGCCAGTGAACGGCGCAAGAAGGGGGTGTTGGTCATGTCTATTACATTATCGCCAATCGGGGCGCAAAGCAAAGCCTCGCCGCGCGCGAAACGCAGACGCAAAAATGGCGGGACAACGCAATGTCGCCCCGCCATTCTTATAAAGCTTGAAGCAATCCGCACCCAAAGGATGCGGATCGGCAACCAATCTTACTTGGCAGCTTCCTTAGCAGCGTCAGCAGCGCCTTCGGCAGCTTCAACAGCCTTGTCAGCAGCGCCTTCAGCAGCCTTGGCAGCGTCAGCAGCGCCTTCAGCAGCCTTTTCAGCGCCTTCTGCGCCAGCAGCAGCCGCGTCAGCAGCGCCTTCAGCAGCGTCAGCAGCCATGGCATCGCCTTCAGCTTCAGCAGCAGCGGTTGCTTCTTCAGCACCGGCTTCAACGGTTTCGGTTGCTTCGCCTTCAGCGGTTTCGGTGTTGCCACCGCAAGCCGACAGAGCCAGAGCAGCAGCCGACAGAGCAGCAAAAGTTACGATCTTCTTCATAGGATTCGCTTTCCAAAAAAACGTTTGTCCCATCGATCCGCACGCGCTTTTTCGGTTCGCATACACGCTGGGGCGGCTGGCAAATACAGCGTTAAAATATCGAACGCAACCAAGGATTGCGGATTCGGGTTCCAAATCGCAAAATTGTCACCGTTTTGGTGGACAAGGCTGGGCAAGAGCCGCACGTTTCCTTGCTCCTTGACGATATAAAGATTTCTTTATATGCGCTTGCTATGGACTTGCTCGAAGCCTTTCGCGCCCTTGCCGACCCGTCGCGGCTGCGCATCATGCTGTTGTTACAGCAGATGGAGCTTGCCGTGGGCGAACTGGCCGTGGTGCTGGACCAGAGCCAGCCGCGCGTTTCGCGCCATTTGCGCATATTGGCCGAAGCTGGCCTTGCCGAACGCCGCCGCGAAGGCAGCTGGGTATTTCTGCGCCGCCGCCAGTTGCTGCCCGGCAGCGACGCGCGCGACCGCGCCATTGAGGCCGCTTTCGATACATTGATCCAGCCTGTGCATTTCGAGGAAAGCGGCCTTGCCCGGCAAAGCGCCAATGACCGGCAGCGGCTGATCGAAATCCGCACCCAGCGCGAGGCGCAGGCTGCCAATTTCTTTGCCGCCCACGCCGCCGAATGGGACAAGATGCGCTCACTCTACGTGCCCGAACAGGCGGTAGAGGGCCAGTTGCAGGCGATGATCGGTGGGGCCATGGTTGCCGAACTGCTCGACATCGGCACGGGCACGGGTCGCATGGCAGAGCTGTTTGCGCCGCTGGCCACCCATGTCACCGCGCTCGACAATTCGCCCGAAATGCTGCGTCTGGCGCGCGCGCGCCTCCACGATCTGGGGCCGAAACGCTGCGATCTGGTGCAGGCCGATTTCCGTGCGTTGCCGCTGGTCGATTCGCGGTACGATCTGGTGCTGCTGCATCAGGTGCTGCATTTTGCGCAGGATCCCGAAAATGTGCTGCGCGAGGCGGCGCGCGTTACCCGGCCGGGCGGACGCATCGCGGTTATCGATTTCGACGCGCATGATCTGGAGGAATTACGCCGGGTCAATGCCCATGCGCGTCTGGGCTTTTCGGATCGCCAAATGGCGGCCTTGTTGGCCAATGCTGGCTTTGATCTGGTTGATACAGCCGGTCTGGCTGGTGACCCGTTGACCGTGAAAATCTGGATCGCCGGGCGTAGTACGCCCGGCGCACCCCATCATCTTTCCCCTGAAAAGCCGATTGCCAGAAAGGCACTAGCATGACCTCTTCCGCCCTGCATGAAGCGCAGACCAGCATTGATCAGCCATTGTTCGCGGGCCTGCCCGGCGACGCCCAGATCAGTTTTGAATTTTTCCCGCCCAAATCGGAACAGATGGAAGCGCAATTGTGGAAAGCCATCACCACATTGGCCCCGCTGGCCCCCCGTTTCGTGTCGGTCACCTATGGCGCAGGCGGATCAACCCGCGAACGCACCCACAGCACGGTTGCCCGCATCGTGCAGGAAACCAGCATCCCCGCCGCCGCGCACCTGACCTGTGTTGAGGCATCGCGCGACGAAATCGACGAGGTGGCCCGCGGCTATTGGGAGGCAGGCGTCCGCCATATCGTGGCGTTGCGTGGCGATGTGCCATCGGGCGGGCCATTTGTGGCGCAAAAGGATGGCTATGCCGGGGCCGCCGAACTGGTCGAGGGCCTGAAAAAGGTCGCGCCGTTTGAAATTTCGGTCGCAGCCTATCCCGAAAGCCATCCCGAATCTTTCAGCAAAGCGGCAGACCTCGACCATCTGAAGCGCAAGATCGATGCCGGGGCAGACCGCGCCATTACCCAGTTCTTTTTTGAGCCCGACACGTTCCTGCGCTTTCGCGACGAGGCAGCAGCTGCGGGCATCACCCAGGAAATCCTGCCCGGCATGATGCCGGTGACCAGCCTGGCGGGCGTAACGCGCATGGCCAAATTGGGCGGCGCGTCGATACCTGACTGGTTGCCTGCGTTGTTTGATGGCCTTGAAAACCATCCCGATGCCCGGCAATTGCTGGCCGCGACTGTGATGGCTGAGCAATGCCGCCGCCTATATGCAGGCGGGGTTCGCAGCTTTCATTTCTACACATTGAACCGGGCGGAACTG